>JAJYFQ010000019.1 GCA_021785375.1 Microcaldota archaeon
CCGTGCCTGCCTTGGGCTGCATCGTCAGGTCTTTCCTGGAAACTTGGTAGAACTTCTTGAAGAGCTTCTTCAGGTCATCCTCCTTGACCCCTATGCCCGTATCGGTCACCTCGACCCTCACGTTCTTTCCCTTCCTCATGACATTCACCTTTATGCTCCCCTTTTCGGTGAACTTGAGCGCGTTGTCTATCAGGTTGACTATGACCTGTATGAGCCTGTTCGGATCCGCCGGTATCTCGGTGACGTTGTAGTCTATGTTTATGGCGAACTCGAGCCCCTGGTTCCTCGCCCTCTCGCCCAGCGCCTTGATGCTCGCGTTCTCCTTTATGTCGTTGAAGCTGACCTGCTGTATGTCGAGCTTTATCTTCCCCGAGGCGAGCTTCGCCACGTCGAGGATCTGGAGTATCAGCGACATCAGCCTGTCGACCTCGCCGAGTATCGTCTCAAGTGATCCCTTCTGGTCTTCGGTTATCGCTCCGAACTCGCCCTGGAGCATCAGCTTCGAGTAGCCCTTTATGCTCGTCAGCGGCGTCTTGAGGTCGTGCGATATGTTGTATATGAACTGGGTCTTCAGGTCGCTCTCGGCCTTGAGCTTCTCCTCCAGCCTCTCCGCATCCCCGAGCCTGTCCTCAAGCTCCTCCATTCTTACCTTCGTCATGAGCTCCCTGCCTATCCCTATGTATCCGGCCTGGTTTCCGTTCTCGTCGAGCAGGTTTACCAGATTCATCTCCACGGGTATCTCCTGATCTTCGCCTTTCCCGGCCATGTTGAGGAACATTCCGGTGAGCGAGTCGTTCTTCTTCATCAGGTTGAACGCCTCGCTTATCCTGTTCTGGCTCTCTGCATCGGAACACAATGACGAGATGGATGTGCCCTCAATGTCCTGGCTCCTGCACCCAAGTATCCTTTCAGCAGACTTGTTGATGCCTGATATCGCCCCCAGCCTATCCATCCGTATGACAATGTCCCCGGAGAATTGCACAAGATCCGATGCGAGCTTCTGCGATGCAAGTATCTTTCTCTCATAGTCATTCGATATGATGCCCGAGTATGACGTTCCGTTCTTCAGGAGAGTCAGCTTTACATCAGCAAACAGGTCGTTGCCTAGGTTGAGCCTCGCCCTCCTGGTGACCTGGCCGTCCGGCATGGATCTTGCCAGGCGCAGCAGCTCCTCGGGATCGCCCACCATGTCTGTCAACCTGATTCCTGTGAGTGCATCGGGGTCGGTTCTGAGCACCGTCTTCGAGTTGCGGCTGGCCCATAGGATCTTGAGGTTTCCGTCCATTAGCGTGTAGACCTCATCACCATGGTCAAAGAGCCTGGACTTCTCGTCGAGCTCAAGCGCCTCGGTCTCGTCCTGTAGGAGAATGTGCAGCATCTTCTCGCTGACCTTGCTCGATGTTATCTCGAACGTCCTTTCCGGATAGAGCGTGCTCTTCGCCCCTACCGGCATTCCGCGCACAATCTTCGCAAGGTCCTCGTCAGGGATCAGGAAGAACTCGCGTATGTTCTTGCCGATGACCTCCGTTGCAGGCCTGTCGATCAGGTTGAGCATTCCCTTGTTCGCCCTTACTATCGAACCAGAGTTGTCGACTAGGACCTGCGGGAGTATGCTGTTGAATGCCGCATCGAAGTAACGCGCAACGCTCAGGCTCTTCTCCTTCTCAATCTTCAGGTAAGCCTCGTTTCCTATCACGTCGGCGAGCACGGACACCGACTCCATCACCGGCTGGTCGAAGGCCTCCTCGGTCCTGGAGACGAGAGTGAGTATGCCGAGCCCCCTTCCGTCCGCCTTGATCGGCACTATTACACAACTCCTGAATCCGGATTTGTGGAAGCTGATCAGCTCCGGGAACGCCGAGTAGTCGCTGAGCCTGTTGTCCACGTACGGCCTGCCGCTGTTTATGACCGCGGCATCCGCCTGGCTCATCCTGGCCCCGCGCGACGAGACGTCCTTGGCCATCACCTCGTCTGCATTGAATGCGATCTTCATCTTCTGGCCCGACTTCGACAGGAGGTCGGCGAGACCGTTCGATTCGCGGCTGATCACCAGCACATCGCCTATGAGCTTCCCGATCGGCGTAGAAACTGGCATCTCGGCACCAGACTTATTAACCAGAGCCCATATTAATAGTTTGCATTTCTGATGAGGTTGAAGAACGCCATGAAAGTGGAGAAGTTATTCGACGGGGTATTCCGGATTGACGGCAAGCTTGCCACTGTCAACCTTGTTGGGGGGAAGAAGGTCTACGATGAGGACCTGGTAACGGTCGACGGGATCGAGTACAGGACGTGGAATCCGTACCGAAGCAAGCTCGCGGCTGCGATAGTCAACGGGATGAAGAGGCTGGCCATAAAGGAGGGATCAAAGGTCCTGTACCTCGGCGCCGCTACAGGGACGACGGCAAGCCATGTCAGCGACATTGTCGGCGCAAACGGGTCCGTCTACGCGATAGAGATCTCCGAGAGGAGCATGCGCGACCTCCTCATGGTGTGCGAATCACGCGAGAACATCTTCCCGATACTTGCCGATGCGCGGAATGTAGGGAAGTATGCGGACGACACAGGAACGGCAGATGTGGTGTATGAGGACATAGCGTCTCCGGACCAGGCTGAGATACTGCTGAGGAATGCGGACCTGCTGAAGGGCGGGGGCATCGCGTACGTTGCGATAAAGTCCCAGAGCATCGACATATCTAAGAAGCCGTCGGAGGTCTTCAAGGAGTTCCTCCAGAAAGTCTCGGCGGGGTTTGACCTGGCCCAGTCCATCGAGATCGAGCCGTTCGACAGGATGCACCTATTCGTCGTGCTCAAGAAGAAAGGCGCATCTGAAAAGGCCGGAAAGCTATAAATGCCTTTATTCCGATCATTTACTATGAACTTTCATGAAGGCATGATTGCCATCGGGAAGGCAACCTTCACGAAGAGGCCGTGCCCCGCCTGCGCATCCCCTGTCCTTATTCCGGAAAAGGCTCCAGGATCATTCTGCCATCTGTGCGAGTTCTATGTGCCCGACTCAGGCGGCAGGGGGACACAGCCAGACAAGGCATTTCAGTTGGCTGTTGCAGAAGCCACGTCGTCACTTGCAAAAGGCGACTGGGCTGCTCTCGAATCGGCTCTCGAACCGTTTGCGCAGGCAGGCGCCCCGGAGGTCCTGTACGGTGTAGGGAGCATATACTACTCGCTGTCGGACTACGTGTACAACGACATCAACTATTCGCTCGGCGGTTTCATGTACCGCAATGCCGACAACCGGAGCGATGAGCCCGGAAAGAACAAGTACAATTCCATGGCGCTGCTCTCAAAGGCGAAGGGATTGCTCTTCAACTCGCTATACCTGATCGGAAAGATGCCCGAGAAGGAGCAGGAGAGCTGGCTCTTCGCCAGATTCATTGCCAACATAAAACTCAAGAGATATCCACAGGCGGCAAAGGCGCTCGGGGGCATGGCGGTCGCCAAGACCGACGAGACGACATTTGCGTATGCGGAGATGGCATACGCGGTAGAGTCGCACGAGCCATCGGCAGGATACATCCTCCCTGTGCTCTCAAAGGGCCACATGAACTCGCTCTACTACCTCGCCAGAAGGCTGATAAGGAAGGGGGACTACCGGATGGCGAGGGAGTCGCTCTCGCTTCTGCTGAACAAGACCGCTTCGCCAATGGCAAGCAAGGTCTTGCGGAACCTTAAGGGTCTGGAGGAGGAGATAAGGGTATGAGTGCAGCACCGCAAAAACAGTCCGACAGGAGGCGCATATTCCTCTCCAACGGATTCACCGGGGCCATAGTGCTCGACGGCAGCATAGACTGGTTCCCATGCCCGAAGTTTGACTCGCCGTCGATCTTCTCTAAGATACTTGACGACAGGACGGGCGGGTACTTTTCGATAAAGCCGGAGCTTCCCTATAAGATCAGGACATCGTACATAGAGGACACACTTGTGGCGAGGAACGAGTTCTCAACCAGCAAGGGCGTGCTCAATGTCACCGACTTCCTGCCGATAGGGAACACGGGTATAATAAGGATATACGAGTCGAAGGTTCCTTTCATAGCAGACATAAGCCCTCTCTTCGGATACGGGATGATAAATCCCGGGGTGGAACAGACGGACGGCGGCCTCATCTTCAGGAACCGCGGATCTGAGGAGGGGCTTGAGGTAAGGATAGACGGGAAGTACGGTATGGTCGAGGACAGCACCGTAAGGGTCGAGCCTGGGAAGGGGAGCATCTTCGCGCTATACTCGAAGGACCTGAGGTACGGTCTCTTCAGCAACAAGGGATTCGTTTACCCCGAACCGTATGACACATTCCACAAGACGGTAAGGTACTGGCGCGACCAGCTCTCGGTCGCTCGGCGGGTGAAGAAGTACGAGCACGCTTACAAGAGGTCGATAGAGACGGTTCTCGGCCTGATATACCTGCCATCCGGGGCGGTGATAGCCGCGCCGACCACATCACTACCCGAGATAGTCGGGAAGGGGAGGAACTGGGACTACAGGTACATGTGGGTCCGTGACGCCTCGTATGCGGCTGAGGCGCTCGCAAACTCCGGCTACATACTCAAGTCGAAGAGGATCATAGACTTCATGCTCAGTGTGCTCGACCCGTCGTCGAAGAGCTTCAACCACCCCCTCTACTCCATAGACGGGACGTCGCCTCCGCCAGAGGAGCACATGGACTGGCTCAACGGCAACTGCGGCTCTAAGCCGGTGCGCGTGGGCAACTCAGCGTACATGCAGGTCCAGATGGACACGGAGGGCGCATTCGTCAACGCCCTTTACACTTACATAAGCATGACCGGTGATAAGGTCTATGCGATAGAGGCGTGGTGGGCCATAGAGGCGATAATAGAGTGGGTGCGGAAGTCATGGAAGCTCCCCAGCACCAGCATATGGGAGGAGCGCGACACCCTAAGGCACTTTGTGCACACGAAGGTCATGCAGTGGGTCGCTGTCGACAGGGCACACAAGATAGCTCTCATGATAGGCTATAAGGACAAGGCCGAAGAGATGTTGGAGCTTGGGGAGAAGATAAAGTCTGAAGTGATGGCGAAGGGATTCTCCAAGCCCCTGAACAGCTTCACTCAGTACTATGGCTCAAAAGAAGTCGATGCCGCGCTGCTCACGCTCCCGCTCTACGGTTTCATAGACGCGAAAGACCCGAAGTTCCTATCAACGCTCAGGAGGATAGAGCGCGACCTTGTTGTCGATAACGGGCTCGTGATGAGGTACAAGTACGACATGATGGGCGATGCGGCGCACCCATTCACGCTGACCAGCACGTGGCTTGCGCGCGTCTACCTGCTCCTTGGGGATGTAAAGAAGGCGGAGAGGTCGATAGGCACGCTGATACAGTGCTCGACCGACCACGAGCTCATAGCTGAGCATATAGACATAAAGACAAGGGAGCCGAGAGGAAACTTTCCGCAGCTCTTCCCGCACGCCGGGCTGATACATGCGATAGCGGATCTGGATATGGTGGCCGCTGGGAAGAAGGGCTAGCCCTTTATCACAGCCACGGGCACATTCCTTGATACGGCACCGGCAATGCCGGCCTGCTCCACGACCCTGACCACTTCATCAACATCCTTATAGGTCCACTCGGCCTCCTCGCTCACGAGCTTCCTCGTCCTTATCCTTATCTCGACGTTCTTTCTCTTCAGCGAGTCGAAGGTCTTCGATGCGGGAATTTCGCGGAGCGCCTGGTGCCTGGACATGACGCGGCCGGCGCCGTGGCATGCTGAGCCGAACGTCTCCTTCATCGAGCCCTCCCTCCCGCAGAGGACGTAGCTCGCGGTGCCCATGCTTCCCGGAATCAGAACCGGCTGGCCCGTGCTCCTGAACTTCTCGGGCACCTCCGGCCTTCCTTTAGGAAACGCTCGTGTCGCGCCCTTCCTGTGGACATACACCTTCATCCTCTTTCCCTCAACTTCGTGCTCCTCAAGCTTTACTATATTGTGCGATACATCGTACAGCAGATCCATCCCCATAGAGTCAGAGCTCCTGCCGAAGGTCTCCTCGAAGCTCCTTCTTATGGAATTGGTTATTATCTGCCTGTTCGTGAATGCGAAGTTAACAGCACATCTCATCGCGTGAAGGTAGTCCGTGGCCTCCTTGTCTCCTATCCTGGCGTAGCAGAGTTCCTTGTCCACAAGGCTTATCCCCTTCCTTGCACGATACTCCTCGAGGGTCCTCAGGTAGTCACTGCACGTCTGGTGGCCGAACCCGCGCGATCCAGTGTGCACCATCACGACCATCTGGCCTTCATAGAGCCCATAGGCCTTCGCAACCTTCTCATCGAAGAGTCTTTCCACTTTCTGGACTTCAAGGAAGTGGTTCCCTGCGCCGAGAGTCCCAAGCTCTGTAAGGCCCCTGGACTTTGCCATCTGGCTGACTTTGGAGAAGTCTGCACCCTCCATGTGGCCGAGTTCCTCGGTATGTTCAATATCCTCTTTAAATCCAAACCCTTTGTTTATTATGAAATCAACGCCCTCCTCCGAGACCCTTTCTAGGTCCCTAGAAGTTAGGCCTATGTTCAGCCTGCTGCCTACTCCACTCGGAATGTTCTTGAACAATGCATCTGACAGCGATGCTATATTCTGCCTTACGTCCTTCTCGGATAGGTTTGTTTTTATAAGTCTGACACCGCAATTTATGTCAAACCCACAAATCCCAGGAGAGATTATGCCATCCTCAGCGTCTGACGCAAATACGGTCCCTATTGCCACGCCGTAACCCTCATGCCCGTCTGGCATTACCAGAACATTACCTGCGATTCCAGGCAGAGTTGTGGCATTCACCGCCTGCTGAAGCGTGTGATCCTTCCTTATCTTTTCGAGAAGGGTCTCCGAAGCGTAAAGCGTTACGCCCGTATTCATGCCGGGCTGCGCTCCCTTCTCTATCCTGAATCTTACGTCGTCAATCTTCTTTATTTCCATAAATCCACGTGAACAGACTACAAAAAGTGTTTATAAAGGGACTCCTGCATATTATGCATAGGTGAACCGGCGAAACCGAAGTATTCCAATAATCTTAGAATAAACAAACAGAAACTATAAATATGAGTTCGGGTTAATGTGATAGTGGGTTCAAGTCTTTTAAATATGTATTGCAATTAATAGGTGTTGCAGGGGTGGCGGAGCCTGGTCAAACGCGGCGGACTCAAGATCCGCTGGCTTAGGCCTACGGGAGTTCAAAACCAGTTGAACAAATCTCCTCCCCTGCACACCTCAAATAGGCGATAAACATGGCAAAATCAAGGAAGAATGGCGTGAAGAAGGCTTCAAGGTCAGGGTCAAAGCCAAGTAAGCCGGCAAGGTCATCGAAGGCACCAGCATCGGTGAAGGCTAAGATGACGCAGAAGTACAAGAAGGCCAAGATAAAGGACAAGGTAATGTTCGATATACCTCACTACCCGCAGACCGAGGACTTCACGAGTTCCGCCGCGTGCGCGCTCATGGTGCTCAAGTACATCAACAAGAACATGCCACTTAAGAAGGAGCAGGAGTACGACATCTGGCAGGAAGCGGTGAACGGAAGCGTATGGCACGGATCGAAGTACGGGCTCGCGTACGCTCTTGCCAAGAGGGGCGCAGATGTCTGCATAGTAAGCAACACAAAGGACGAGGGGTATGACAAGAAGCTGGCAGTGTACGAGAACATAAATCTGGACACGCTCACCGCGTCGTACAACGAGATAAAGGCGAAGGCCGAGAGGGAGAACGTGGAGGAGGACCACAGCGTGGTCACGATAAACGCGATAAAGAAGGCGCTCTCCAGCAGCCACATCCCGATAGTGCTCATCGACGCGAATACGATAAACCCTTACATGGAGTCATCGCCGCACTGGGTCGTAGTAAAGGGGTACGACAAGGATGCGTTCTACATAAACGACCCGTACTCGGACAACACAATGACCTTGGATCCCGAGATCTTCAAGTCATCTCTGGGGTTTGATGCAAACTACCACATGGTCATGATAGATTCGAGAAAGTTCAGGGGAAGATAAGGGCTTCTATTTTCTTATGCCTCCTGACGTCGGAGTAGACCTGAGCCTATACATGCGTATAGATTCCATCGTAGCCATTTATGTTGTGAATGTTTATGCGCCTTCGTCCCACCTGTGGCTGAATCGCGGGTTTCCCGTTCGGGGGCGGGTTATATAAATCTGTACAACTGCAAATCAATTCTGAAGCAAACCGAATTGTCGGAAGAGAATAAGAAAAATATTTGCGAGGGATGGAATGATGGAATACAGGCTGAACCTGAACGCGAAGGACCTAAAGGAAGACGAACCTGTCAAGGCAGATATAAACGGGAAGGTCTTCTCGGTTTTCCTCCATGCCGGCAAGATCCACGTGCTCGACGGCATATGCACTCATGAAGGAGGCCCGCTCTACGACGGTTCGATAGACAGGAACGAGCTCATCTGCCCTTGGCACAGCGGGGCCTACGATGTCGATACCGGAAAGGCGAGCGAGAACACACCCTGGGTTACGGACATAACTGCATATCCGACAAAGATAGATGGGGCTACGGGAGAGATAAGCATAGAGATATGAGTGATTGCCGATGGCACGCGACGAGAAGCTCGTGAGCGCAATCGCAAGGGAGCGGATAGGAAGACTCCTAAGCATGGCGTACAAGAGAACCGAGAAGGATACCGGAGATCCCCTCCCGGGCAGGTACGTCAGGCTGGCGCGGGAGATGAGCTCTCATTACAAGGTTAGCATGGAGAAGAAGGAGAAGGAAGCGTTCTGCAAGAAGTGCAATACGGTTTTCGTTCCCGGGAAGACGTGCAGCGTAAGGGTATTGGGGAAGGCGGGATACTCAGTCTATAGGTGCAATAAGTGTGGTACGGAGAGGAAGCTTTATTACAAGTCAATTAAGTAACTGTTATCCATCTACTACATTCACTCCAAAATGGTCAAACCCTCCGTCAAAGGCGACTATGTTATTAATGCCATGTTCCTCCATTACTGCTATGTTTGTACAGTCGGTAAAACTGAGGGGCTTATTTCCTTTCTGGGCCTTAAACAGTTCCCAAGCATGATCAAAGGATCCCTCGTTTATCCTAAGTATCTCAACAGCTGATCTTAGGATATCCCCGCTGCTCCTGACGAGCTCCATATTTCCGGTCCTGGCCAGCAGTAATGTGGCTGACTCGTCAAAAATATAGTCTGATATGTAAGCATGTCCATACCTGCCTGATTCTATCTTTTTCCTAATCGCCACGGCTTTTGCGTGGTTTTCATCCCTTTCGTACTCCTCGGCAACTATAAAGCTCGTATCTAAGAATATCACTTCTTCCACCCATAGAGTATCTCATCAACTTCAGTGCTCCACTTTACCGGGCCTTTTGTCTTTATCACACCTTCTATCTTGCGCAGATTCCGTATGTCTGGCCGTTGCTCCATACCTTCCTTGTCTATCCAGAGAACCATCGCCTTGGTTAGCGCTCTAGCTACACTAATATTCCTCTCAACTGCCTTCTTCTTGAACTGCTTGTACACGGTCTTGTCCGCATTTCGCACGACCAACATGAAA
>JAJYFQ010000020.1 GCA_021785375.1 Microcaldota archaeon
CCCAGTCGTAGTCTTCAGCATCGAGAAGCCTGTCCGCCGTTCCGATGTCCTTCCTGGCTCTTTCGAGCAGTCTTGACGCGGCTCTGCGGTCCGGCCTGATCTTATGGACCGCCCCCTCATTTAATAAGTCCCCTAAAGTCACCCTCATCCCCGATTACCATTATTACCGGACTTCGCGCTATGTCTGCGAGCATGGCGCTTCCTGCCTTTACACGCGCCCTTAACTCCTTGGAGTCCCATATTATATAGTTTACCTCCCTTCCGAGGGCCTGTTCCATCCTGCCAACCCTCTTCACCAGTCTGGTTGCGTCGGCATCTCCTATGAGGAGAAGGTCTACGTCGCTCCTGGCGGTCTCGGCTCCTCTTGCGAAGGAGCCGTATATCAGCGCGTATCTGATGCCCCTGAATTCCGAGAGCCCCTGCCCGATAACATATGCAAGCCCGGAAGTCTTTATTATGAGGCCCTTTAATTCCTTAAGATACGGCAGCGACCTGTTTAGCGAGATTACCGTAATCCTGCCCCTCTTCTCCTCCATAAGAATTCCGAGCGATTCCAGGTTCTTGATCTCCTTGTACAGCATGCTGTATGGAATGCCGAGACCGACCGAGAGCTCCCTTATGTAGAAGGTCCCGTCTGGATGGAGCATGAACTTTGAGAGAAGCCTTGACCTTGTGGCGGATCCAAACAGTCTATCTATTTTATATGTCATAGTATCTATTTAATAGATAACATATAAAAACATGCGCCTGGCTGATGTCAGGCGCTCTCGGAGTCAGCCATCCTCATCTCGAGTATCCTGTCAACCCTGAAGTTCCTGTACTCCCCGTGCCTTGAGTCGAAGCCCTCCACGCCCAGGTACTCCCTGCCGAGATACTCGAAGATGCCTATCCTCGACGGCGTGACCATCCTCCTCGACTTCTCGTCGTTGGCCTTGAGGTACACAATCTCGATGCTCCCCCTCCTCCTGATCGCGTCCTTTATCATCCTCACCTTCTCTTCCAGGGGAATCCGCTCTTCGGACTTCCTGTACTGGTACCTTGTGAGGAACCTTATCACCCTGAAGTCGGTGAAGATGTGCTTCCTCTCCAGCCTCTTCCTCAGGACGATGCCGCCAATGGTCCTGCACCTGCTCAGCGCGACGTACAGCTGTCCGGCCGCGAAGATCCCAGGACCGGTGTCTATTATGACCTTGTCGAACGTCTTGCCCTGTCTCTTGTGGATGGTGACGGCCCACGCGAGCATCATGGGATACTGCACGAAGCGGCCGACAACCTCGGGGACAAGCCTGCGCGACGCCGGGTCGTAGGACATCCTGAACATCTCCCAGGTGTGCCTTTCCACCTCGACCTCCGATCCGTCGAGGAGCCTCACGCCTATGGGATCTGTCCCGTCCCCGTCCTTGCCCACCGAGATTATCTCTCCTACGCTGCCGTTGACCCACCTCTCCGCCTTGTCGTTGTTGAGCAGCATCACCTGCGCCCCTATCTTCACCGCCAGCTCCTCGTCCGCAGGAGTGCTTCCCTTGCTGAAGTCACCCTCGAGCCGCGCCTCGTAGAGATACTGCCTGCCCCGGACCTTGGCCAGTTCGGCGCCGTTCAGCTCGTCGGCGAGCCTGTTTGTGGGGACCAGCGTTATGTATCCCTCAGAACGTCCAGGGACAAAGGAAGGGTCGAACCGTTCGTTCAGCGACCCCATCTCTTCGGGGCCGGCGGTGTTGTTCCTGACAGAGTTGAGGATCTCTATGAACCTGGCATCGCTGTGCCTGTAGTGCTTGTCGAGCTCCACGAACTCGGCGGGGAAGTCCCTGAAGGCGTTCGCGTCGAAGAAGTGCTCGCTCCTGTAGTGCTGCCTGAACATCTTCCTCTCGCCGTATGTCACCACCGGAGGCAGCTGGTAGAGGTCGCCTATGAAGACCATCCTCACGCCCCCGAAAGGAAGTCGCGGATTCCTTCCGTTGTACCTGAGGAACGCGTCTATGCAGTCGAGCAGGTCCGCCCTCACCATCGATATCTCGTCGATGATTATCATGTCGGTGTTCCTGTACATCTCCGCCTTCCGTGGGGAGAGCCTCCTCACCGAGTCCGTGGTTATGTCGGGCCTGAATCCGAAGAACGAGTGTATCGTCTGGCCCTTTATGTTGAGTGCGGCCACGCCGGTCGGCGCGAGCAGCGCCACGCTCTTCTCCGTCGTGCTCCTGAAGTGCTGGAGGAGGGTGGACTTCCCGGTGCCGGCCTTGCCGGTTATAAAGAGGTTCTTGTCGGACGTCTCCAGGAGCTCAAGTGCGCGCCTGAAGCTCCCTTCCACCTCTATCGTTGGCGCAGCCCCGACTCTGCCGTCCTTGCCTCCGCTGCCGGGCATGAATACTTCTTTGTGCGGAAAGGATTCTAAGCCTTTCCATTACGGCCTTTGAGAAGAGGTACACGCTCCCGGAATCAGGCCTGCTTCTTCATTGCCTCGATGTTCTTGAGCTCGCCCAACTCCTTCAGGGCAAGGTACGTCGCAAGGGACATGTTGTATACGTCCCTTGTTCTTCCCCTCGAGTACGTCCATAGATCCTTGACCCCGGCGAGCTCCAGCACCGCGCGAACCGTGTCGCTCGCGACTATGCCCACTCCCTTCGGAGCAGGCTTGAGTATCACGTGGGCGCTCCCGCACTTCGCGCTGAGCCTCAACGGAAGGCTGTGCGGCGAGTTGCAGTTGCACTCCTGGGAGCCACAGCCAAGATTGACCGATATGATGTGCTTCTTCGCGTCCCTTATCCCGGTATCGATTGCCGGCTTTGCCTCGACGTCCTTTCCGACTCCCAGGCCTATGTGCCCGTTCCTGTCGCCTACAACCACAGTTGCCCTGTACTTCTGCTTCCTGTTGTTCTTTGTCATCCTCTGGACCGATGCGATCTCTAGGACCTGGTCCTCGAGGTTCGGGAGCAGAGCGTCGACTATCTCGGTCTCCTTGATCGGCTTTCCGGTTGCGAAGATCTGCTCCACTGCCGTGATCGTTCCTGACTTCACCTGCTGGCCCACTCTCGTCTTGGGCTCCCATGGCGCCGGCGCCTCCTCCTCTCTGGCGAAGTCCCTTCTCTCCCTCCTGTATCCTCTGTTCCTATCAAACGGCATTCAATATCCTCTCCTTTACCTGGTTGAAAAGTGCGTTGAGCTTCTCGGCGTCGATCCCGTCCTTTATGTAGCCCGAGTACTGTCTCTTGTACGCCTCTGGATTCTTCTCCTTGAGCTCCTTTATGTACTTAGTATCAGAATAGTTATATAGGCTCTCCTTCACGTCAAGGCCGTTCCTGACCTTCATGCCTCCGTCGACGCATCCCTTCGCAAATACGAAAGGCGTGGAGTTAGTGACAGGTGCGCTAAGGCCTATGTCGAGTATGAACTCCTCGTTCTTCAGGTCCTGCTTTGCCGCTACTTTCTTCGCGAGCAGGAGCCCGAGAAGATATGCCGTCGGCTTGTTCGGCCTGCTCGGCCACTTGTACTGGCTGAGCTCCCTCGAGTCAGCGTATGCGAGTACCGCATCTCCCTTCTCCGTGTACCTCGAGGCGTGGGCTATTATCCTCTTGTTCGTCCTCCTTATCACAACCCTGTCGAGCCCGCTCTTGACGGTGGCGAACCTCTTCCTGTAGTTGGTCTTAGCCTCCCTCCTTCGCCTGAACGGCATGCTCTTGATCGTCTCTCTCATTCAACTCACTTGTTCACGTACTGCTGCCTTATCTCCTCGTTTATCTTCTTGAGCTCCTCCTCCGTGACCTTTATCCCGGAGTCGCTCAGGTGGATCAGCAACGCGCCCTTGTTCGCGTAGACGTTCCCCTTGACCTGGCCGTAGAGCTCGTTGAACTTCTTAGTGTCAATCTTTCCCATCGCCTTGAGCTTCTTGATGAAGAGTCGCTGTGACCTCACCTTCTTCTCCCAGGTCCTTCCGGCCCTCGCCTTCCTGGTTCCCTTCCTCATTCCGATTCCGCGGCTCCTTCCCTCGCTCCTCTTCTGCCTCAGGAGCTTGGATCTCGCGCTCACGTTGTGCTTCTCCTTGACAGCGTAGACTCCCCCGGAACTTATGAGCTTCCTAACGTCGTCCCTCGTTATGGCCTTGTCGGCCTCCTCGAACGCGCTCGGATTCACCCTGATGGAGTTTATGCCCCTGTCCATCAGTTCGCTCGCGACTCTCTTAGTGAATTTTACTGTCATGATCATACACCGTTTGCAACATTCAGCTTTCCTTCGGCAGCTATCTTCTGGAGGACTGCCCTCTTCCTTGCCGAGAGGTCGTGCGCAAAGACCACGGTCCTCTTCTCGCCTGCGCTTATCAGGTTCCTTAGTTCCGCCTCGTTGTGGACAAGGGCCTCGAAAGTGCCGTCAGGCCTTGCGTACCTGAACGCGCTGCTGTTCTTGTACCCTATGCTAGGCGATGCGCCGCTCTCCTTCTTCTTCACTCTCTTCTTGCTGTCGATTCCTCTCTGCGCCCTCCATCGGTACTGCACTCTCTTCCTCTTCTTGGCGCCGTAGTTCGGAACCACGAACTTGGGGTGATTTTTCTTATCCATGGATCATCATTCCTCTCTCGCAGGGTAGATTCCGTCCTGGAATACCCTCGTGTCCTGCCCTCGTGCGTGGCACGCGTTCTTTATGTTGGCCATCGTCTGTCCGACATCGTACTTGTCCGCGCCACTCACCTTGACGTCCTGGCCCTTAACCTCTACCTTCGTGTCCCCGACTATCTTTGCGAGCCTTGAGACCTTCTCCCCGAAGATGTTCTTTATGTGGATGTCCTTTCCCTTGATGTCTATTGACATGGGGAAGTGCGCGAATATCACCGTCATCTTTCGCTCTATTCCGTCGTTGACCGTCCGTACCGCATCCGATATCTCGGTGGCGAACGCATGCGACGCGAGCTCGGCCTTAGCCGCGAGCTTCTTGTTCTTCGTCGTGTTGACCACCACCTTGTTGCCTTCAACCTTGACTGAGAGAAGCCGCTCGTTCACCGCTTTTGTCGTGGACCCCTTCTTGCCCTTTATCGTGAGCCTTGGCCCTTCTGCTGTGACCGAAACCCCGTTCTGAATCTCTATCTCTCTCATTTGAATCTTCCTTAGTATACGTATGCGAGGAGCCTTCCCCCTATCTTCTTCTGCTTTGCCTCTCCGTTCGTGAGTATCCCGTCCGACGTAGAGACTATCAGTATCCCGAAGTTGACGCTAGGTATGTACCTGTCCTCAAACTTCTGGTACGTTCCCAGGGTCACAGGGTACCTAGGCTTTATCACTCCGATATCGTTGATCTTCTTTGCGAGCTTGACCCTCAGCTTCCTGAACTTGCCCTCCTTGACCTCCTCGAAGCCCCCGATGTAGCTCTTCTCCTTCATCTTCTCAAGGACAGCCCTTATGAGCTTCGTCGCGGGAACGTCGCACTCATACATTCCCTTTGACTCGTAGACCTTTATCTTGTTGATCGTATCGGCTAGTACATCCACCATAAAATCATCTGAACTTGTCAAACCCTATCTCGGGCGCTATCTCCCTGAAGCATCTCCTGCAGACGTAGAGCTTGTATGAGCGTATGAGGCCGCGGGATCCTCCGCAGATCCTGCACTTCCTCATCCCTCTGCCCCTGAATTTGAGATCATAATTCATCTTCATCATAATCACTCTCTTGCAACGAAATGTGCCCCGAACTTTGTCTCTATGTACTTCTTTATATCCTCAGGCGCGATGTTCCTGTGCTCGGGAGCGACCCTTGCTGCCTTTCTCTTCCTTATCTCTACCCTCTTGCCCCTCCTGCTGAACGTGGCGTTGAGGTTGAGACCCATCATGCCGATCTTTGGGTCGTACTTGACCCCTGAGAAGTATATGTACTCGCTCACCCCGAAGTTGAGGGAGTTGTTTGCCACTGCGCTCTCGTACACCGCGTTGTTGTTCGCGTCGAGCGCCCTCTTGAGCATGTCGCTGGCCGACTGTCCGCGCAGCGTGACCATCGCCCCGATGACCTGACCCTTCCTTATCTTGAACTCCGGGGCCCTCTTCTTCGATCTCGTCTGGATCGCGCTCTTTCCCGTAAGCTTCTCTATGAGCGCCTTTGCGTTAGTGTAAGTGTCCTCCTTGTCCCCTATCCCCATGTTTATGACTACCTTCTCGAGCCTTACTTCGCGCATAGGGTTGTCATTGCCTGCCATGATCATTCGCCGGTTACCATTATATTCTCAAGAAGGGTCTGGAATGTTCCCTTCCCACTGTCGATCTCGACGGTTGGCGAGCGCGTCGCCGTGCCTTCCGTTACCGCCTTTATGACCCCGCTCTCTGATGCGTGCTTGCCCTTTATGACGTAGCACTTAGCCCCTTTCGAGAACTTCACGACGGACTTGACTGCGCCGTCCTGAACAGATACGGAATCATTGACCATAATGTCATTCTTTCCGCTTATCGTTGTACCGTCATAGAGCCTGATCATCATCCTGTTTCCGCTGCCGACGTACTTGCCGATCACCTTGAGGAGCCTCGCATTTCCGGCCTTTGCGTCGCTCTCCACAGGACTGATATATCCGTGCTTTGCCACGTCTATCCTGTACGACTCACCGTCGGAGAATGAGACGACGTCGCCGAACCCCACAGGGTATCGCTCGTCCCTGACTGCCTTTCCGTTTATTCTGACGTTGCCCTTCTTCAGGAGGAGCCTTGCCTCACGCGTGTCTGCCGCCACGTGCATCTTCTCCTTGAGAAGAGTGACCAACGCAATGGTGTTCTTCGAGGTGAACCTCCCTGCGTTAGGCTTCGCGATGTACTTGGAGAGCTTCCTCTCCACCTTCAGGTAGTTGCTAGCCGCAAACCTGTTCATATGACGATTGTTTCCCTTACTTGACATTCGATGACACCGCTTGTGACGGCTTTGCCGCCGTTGCTTTTGCCTGTACCGGTTTTGCCTCGGTTACCCTCGGCTTCACCCCGGTCTTAAGGAACTCTATCTTCGCATTTCTCATCTTGTCAGAGAGGTCGAGATCAACGAGGTAGAGATTCGATGAGTATACCGGGACAGGGAGCTCCTTGCCCTTAGCGTTCTTCCTGACTATTCCATCGATGAAGACGCGTCCGGTCCTGAGGTTTACGCTGCCTACCTTGCCGGTCTTTCCCCTGAGGTTTCCTGACTGTACCTTTACGGTATCGCCCCGCCTGAGGCTTATGCTCCTCGACTTTATCCCGAGTTTCTTCTGCAGCTCGTCCGATACGTGGGCGTGCATGAACTTCTGCCTCTCGTGCATAGGCGCATTGAATCGGAACTTCCTTCCCTTTCTCGGCTGGCTGCTCTCTATCATGAATATCACACTATCCTCTGCGCGACTCCCGCGACCTTGACGAATCTCTCGACTACCTCCCTTGCCATTGCACCCTTCACCTCGGTGCCTATGGGCAGATTGTCGTCGCTTATCATTATCCCGGCATTATCCTCGAATCTGAGCCTGATGCCGTTCGCCCTCCTGATCAGGGCCCTCTGCCTTATTATGACGACTCTTACCGGCTTCTTTAGGTAAGTGGCTGTTCCCTTGGTGACGCTCGCCGAGATTATGTCTCCCACCCCGGCAGCGGAGAGCCTTCCGTGCTTCCCCCCGGTCTTGCCGATTATGTGGATCATCTTGAACTCATAGGCACCGCTGTTGTCGGCGCACGGTATGACCGACATGGGAACGAATGCCTTGGTTATTTTCGACGCAACTCCCTTCATAATATCACTTCACGATCCCGGTAACGACAAAGGTCTTTGTCTTGCTCAGCCTCCTTGACTCGGCGATGTTGACCAGGTTCCCGGTCTTTGCGCCGATGCAGTCTGGATTGTGCGCAGGTATCCTCGACCTTTTTCTGAGGAACCTCTCGTACTTGTACATGTAGCTTGCCGATTCGGTCTCGACTATCACCGTCTTCTTGGCCTTGTCGCTGACGACACGACCCGTAAGCTGTATGCCTCGCGGCGAGGCCTCTCCGTGTATCGGGCATCTCTTGTCTGTGCACTCCAAGTCAATCACTTGAACTCCGTATTTACCTTGACTTTCGTCTCTTATAGAACTTAACGGCCTTCTCCGTGCGTTCGACGGGCCTGAAGTTTATCTCATACCCATCGACGTCATAGGACTCCTTTCCCGAGTAGAACCGGAAGGCGGATGGCAGCTTTGCCAGGCGCTTGGTTCCGTGCCCGGTCTCGATAACAAGGGTGTTCTTGGTCTCATCGATCACGGTCCCGGAGAGACCGCGCTGCTTTTTGTCCAGAGACCTGAGAACTCTTACCTTGAGTCCTATAAGCTCGTTAAGCACTATATTCCTGTTGTCATAAGCCATGCGGCAATATGAGCAACGAAAGGTTATATCTCTTTAGCTTTTTAACCCTTTCGCTCCCCTCCTTCTACAATGTTATAGGCATAGATTGCCCGGTAAACTGTTATATGTGTTGGCTCTGCTGGTAATTTGGTGCTCTGTTGAATCTGATAGTGATATACGGTCCTCCTGCATCGGGGAAGCTCGCAGTGGCGAGAGAACTTTCCAGGATAACTGGCTACGGCCTCTTCCACAACCATCTTACCATAGAGCTGCTGCGCCCTATCGTGAGTGAGACGGATCCAGAGTATCTTAAGCTCAGGGACAGATACAGGAGGGAGCTTATAGACATAGCTGCGAGGAAGGGGCTCAAGGGAGTGATCTTCACCTATGCATACGGAGGCACCAGAGGCGAGGACCAACTCCTCAAGTCCCTTCAGAAGATAGTCAGCAAATACAAGGGGAAAACGCACTTCGTAAGGCTGCAGTGCACCATTGGTGAGCTAAGGAGGAGGGTAGTGTATGCGGGGAGGGGAGCTTATGGTAAGATGGCAGATGTGAAGTCGCTCGATGCCGAGCTTCACAGCCGCAACGTCTTCGCCGAGGTACCATTTGCCGGATCATTCAGCATAGACAATACGAGGATGCTGCCGTCCGTGGTTGCAAGTAGGATAAGGTCGCATCCTGGCCTTTGAGTTGCGGGTAACCTTTTTATTTGTTTCTTTCTTAACAGTATCTCCCAAACGTCGGAGAGTGACTGAAAGTTCTGCTAATCCTGATATGCCAGTATTCGCTTTCTTCCGAAACGATCGCCATTATATCGTCAGAATCGTAA
>JAJYFQ010000021.1 GCA_021785375.1 Microcaldota archaeon
GAACTACCTCCCGGATCAGCTCGCAGGCAGGCCAGAAACCCAAGCAGAAGGTCCAGTGGGTATGGGCCCTGGTACTCTTTCTCATGGTGGTCTCCTTCACCACGAGGTTCGCGAACGTAGGCGTCTCCCCAAAGTACTTCGAGTTTGATCCGTACTTCGACATGATAAGCACACAGTACATAGTCACTTACGGCTACCAGCTTCTCTACGACCACTCGGCCTGGCCCGCCGTGGTCAACGGGACGAACCATCGCGCCGAACCTCTGATGCCGTACCTTGAAGCATACTGGTTCGAGATCGCGAACCCGCAGCCTCAAACGTCGCTCGCAAGCACCGTTCCGCTGAACCCGGCAACGGTGCAGTACACTCCCCCGAACACTAACCTGATGAGCCTGGTCAGCAGCTACTACCCGCCTCTTGTGGCAGCGCTCCTTGTCTTCGTAGTATTCATGTTCCTATATCACCTCTACGGCGACTTCCCTGCAATCATAGGCGCGGTCCTTGCAACGGCAATGCCCATACTGATAACCACGTTCATAGCCGGGGAACAGCTCCTGGAGCCGTTCGGAATCTTTGCCCTGTTCTTCTTCTACGCATCGTACCTCATCGCCGTAGAGAATCCCAAGAACTCCAGGTACGCGATTCTCACCGGAATAGCATTTGTCTCGAACTTCCTCGGAGGCCAGTACTACACCGTGCCGGCAGGGATACTGGCCGTTTACATCCTGCTCCAGGGACTCTTCAACGTCATAAAGGAGAAGCCGATGTACGACTTCTACCGAATGAACATAATCATACTCGTCGTTTCTGGAATACTCTTCGCGTTCTACATGCCGTATGCGGCAACGCTGCAGAACAGGATACCGAGCTACTTCGGCATACCAATAATCATAAGCCTGCCCATCGCGGCGCTGGTTCTCGTCGCCACATTCCAGGAGGTCCCGCTCCTTCTCAAGAGGATTAATGCCGTTAAGGAAGTAAACACCCGGACATACCTTATGTTCTTCGTCATATTCCTGGTGGTTCTTGCCGCTGCTGTCGCGTTCACCCCTCTCGGCGGCCCGCTGCAAAAGTACATCGCGCTGAGCGAGCACTTCACCACCCCTTCCACGCCTCTCTTCATGACAGTCCAGGAGTACGCGCCTACGGGATTAAACTTCAACTTCGGAGCCAATGGCTTCGGCATAATAGCGATGAACATTGGGAGCAACGCCATACTTGTCTGGGCCGTTCTCATCGCGTTCATAGCGCTTGAGGTATACGCGATATTCACAAAGAACTCCCAGACAGGCATATTCGTAATAGCGCTGGTGGCCCCTCTCGCCGTTGCCGGAATGTCGGAAGTGAAGTACATGCCTCACTTCGGCGTCGCGTACATACTCGCAATAGGCATAATCTTCGGAGAGCTGATGATCTATGCGATGAAGAGCAACAGAGACACACTCAGGTACGTGCTGCTCGGGCTTGGCATATTCATCATACTGATAGAGTCGCTCCAGAGCATAGGCTTCGGCGTCCTCCCCGGCGCGTTCTCGAGCTGCAACTCGATAATCTCCGGGGGCAACGTGCTCGGAGACGAGCTCTTCTGCAACTCGGTCCAGACGTACTGGCTCCAGGCTACGGCCTGGATGCGCCAGAATGTGGGGCCTTACGCGCCGAGGATACTCTCGTGGTGGGACTACGGGGACTGGATAAACTGGTTCGGCAACAGCAACGCCGTGCTCAGGGGAGACAACTCCGTTGCGCAGGAGGACTACGACACGGCAGCGCACTTCGTCCTGGGAAACCAGAACGGATACGGATCCAACACCCTTGCCGCGTACATGAACTCGATCCAGGCGAAGTACGTCTTATATGACGATGCCCTCGTTCCGAAGTGGGGTGCGCTGGACTTCCTCGCCTGCGTGGACACCAACCAGACCAGCAAGGCCTATGCCATCGAGCAGGGCCGTTCCCACAACCTTTCGTTCGAGCTCGGAACCTCGCCTTGCGAGGTCTCCCACGATCCCGCGATGCTCATAATGCCAACGTCGCTCTCGGTGCAGGACTACTGCACGTTCTCCAACTCCTCAGTGACAGCGGTTACCGGAGTCGTCGCCATAGGCTCGCAGATACTCAACCAGACATACTGTGTTCCAACGAGCTTCCTGCAGACCGGAAACGCTACGGCACTTCTCACGCAGAACGGCACCAAGACGAACATCATCATAACATCACAGCTGTACCAGGGAACCCTCAACAACGGTCAGTACCTGTCGTTCGTGCTTCTCTACCTCCCCAACGCCAATGGTACCATATCCGATGCGCCGTCTCAGTTCTACAACTCAATGTTCTATCAGGGTTACTTCCTGGGCAGGCTGCCCGGATTCACGCTGGTCTATCCGCGGAACTTCACCGGTATAAACTACATCAACAGCACCAACAAGGTGATGATCTTCTCGCTCAACAACTACACCGGCACCCTTCCGACAAACGTAAAGAAGCCGGGCTACGTGACAAACAACTACTCCATGCCGGGCTGATAGAATGAAGCTTCTGGTACTCCAGCCATATCTGAATCTCATGGGCGGGGTTGATAGGGTGATACTTAAGATCGCGCAGCACTACGACGCGAAGATACTCACCCTGGAGTACAACAAGGAGACCACGTTCCCGGAGTTCTCGAAGCTCGACATAGAAATAGTAAAGTCACGCAAGGGAATATCCAAAGTACTTCCATACCGTGCATCGCAGGGATTCAGGTACGGATACAACTTCTACCGGATGAAGATCAGGGAGGACTACGACGTGCTCAATCCGCACATATCGCCGAGCGAGAGGATAAGGCACAACAACGAGAGGGTCCTGTGGTACTGCCACACCCCTCCGAGGGAGGTCTACGACCTCTACCAGGTAAGGATGCAGGGGAGGTCCGCTAAGGACAAGCTCATATACGCGGCGATGACGAAGAGCTACAAGTTCATCGCATCGAGAATCGTCAAGAAGATAGAGGCCATAGCGACGAACAGCGAGACCACCAATGAGAGAATAAAGAGGTACTTCGAGAGGCCGGCAACAGTGATAAATCCCGGGATAGACTATGAGGGGTTCACGAACAACGGTGACGAAAGGTTCTTCTTCTATCCCTCAAGGATACTGGTCAACAAGAGGCAGGACTACGTGATAGAGGCGTTCAAGCACTTCGTAAAGAAATCGGAGAACAAGAAGTACAAGCTCGTCATAGCTGGAACCGTCTCAAAGGATCCGGAGCACGCGGCGTACCTGAAGAAGATCAGGGATGCGTCGAAGGGCTACAACATCGATATAATAGAGAACATAAATGAGAGCAAACTCAGGGGGATGTACTCAAGGTCGAGCGCGGTACTCTTCGCCGCGATAAACGAGGACTACGGATTCATACCTCTGGAGTCGATGGCGAGCTCGAAGCCGATAATATCGGTGAACGAGGGCGGGCCGAGGGAGACCATTGTAGACGGAGAGACTGGTTTCCTGGTGAACTCGCCGGTTCAGATGGCGGAGAAGATGAAGTTCATTGTCGAGCATCCAGCGCTTGCGGAGAAGATGGGCAGGAACGGCAGGAAGAGAGTCGAGGAGAGATACTCGTGGGAAGCCTTTTTCGAGAAGTTCGATCCTGCTGTAAGAAAGGTCGCAAAGTCAGGGAGATAGTTACTCCAGTATGCCTCTCAGCCTAGAGCTCTTGTACGCCTCGAACCTGCCGTCAGCCTTTATTCTCACGATCCTGGGATCCAGTCCATAGAGCCTGAGCCTTCTCACCAACTCCTTCATGTCGACCCTCTGGTCGTATCCGAGCGCTATCACATCGGGCCTTATCTTCTTGAGTATCCTGTATATCCCGTTCTTGTCCGATATCTTGTTGCCAAGAATCGCCCTGTCAACCATCCTCAGCGATCCTATCATAGAGAGCCGGTCCTTCTCGCTGAATAGGGGATCCCTTCCCTTGAACCTCCTTATGCTTCCGTCCCTTGCGACTATCACGACAAGCCTGTCCCCCAGCCTCTTTGCCTTGCTCAGGTAGTCCAGGTGTCCGGGATGGATTATATCGAAAGAGCCGAATGCCAACACTGTTTTAACCACAAGCATCCCCAATAGATTAAGCAGACAAAAGTTCCTTATAATTTGTAACGGTTATCCCGTATGTCTCTTTGATATGGCCCCTGTTTTTCATTATCTTAGAATCTTCTGTCACCAGCTCTTCCTTATTTGCCGCAGCGGTAGCTATGACTATACAGTCTATATAATCACCGAGGCGTTTCGATAGACTGTGGGCCACCTCCACAATCTCTTGATCATAGAAAGGTTCTACACGGAAATCGCTATTTATGACTTCTATGGCGTCAGCGGCAAGTTTAGGTGGCAGATTCAGCTTTGCAACCTTTGCCTGAATTTCGAACAATGATATCATGCTCACCCCTAAATCATCAAAAGAGAACCTAGTCTTATTTGCGTCTATAGCTCCAAGCAGGTCCGTACGTATCTCTATGCCAGAGAGCCTTAGTAGGTATGTAGTGTCGATTATCAAGATTGCACCGATTTTGACAATTCGTGCCTAAACGATTCAAACTCCTTCTGAGTCACCTTTGCAACCGGTTTTGAATGGATCAACTGCCTCAGCTTGTCTCTATTTGCGAGGCTTTTCTTCACCAGTTTGTTTAGCACTTTCGATATTGCCTTAGAGCTGTTATATTCTTCCAGGCTCTCTCTTACCAGCGCATCATATACGCTCTTTTCAAGCACTACTGTGGTCCTTCTTTCAGTCATATTTATCAACTAAGATGTTTATATGCTTAAACATATAAATATCTTCCGGTAGTCCTCGGGATTGGGAAAGAAGTCATAACCTCCCTTTACTCTGCTGGAACATACGCTCAGGGATCCATGATCTTACCCACGTGTTACTCCTAAATCAACTGCAAACAGATCCCCTGGCTGCGTCCAGCAAGCTATAAATATGTTTCTGTGCTCATTAATATTTACGAATTATACACACACAATCACGCGCGATTTTGTGGACAATTTTTCTGCTTAAATAGGTGAAAACATGGCTGAGAATCAATTAGGTGGACAGCAGTATCTGATATTGCCCGAAGGGGCCTCGAGGCTCATAGGAAAGGAAGCACAGAGAACCAACATTGCGGTTGGATATGCGCTTGCAAGCATAGTAAGGACTACGCTTGGACCGAAGGGAATGGACAAGATGCTAGTCAGCGAGCTCGGCGACCTCGTGATAACGAACGATGGCGCAACGATACTCGAAGAGATGAACGTGGAGCACCCTATCGCGAAGATACTCGTAGACGTAGCAAAGACGCAGGACAAGGAGGTCGGAGACGGAACCACATCGGCGGTCATAATGGCGGGAGACCTTCTCAAGAATGCGGGACAGCTTCTTGACCAGGGAGTTCCACCCGCAGCGATAATCAAGGGCTACGAGATGGCGCAGGAGAAGGCAAGGTCCCTGCTTGACGGTGTTGCGAGCAACATAACCCTCGACAACGATGACAAGCTGCTCCAGATAGCGCAGGTCTCGATAGGCTCTAAGAACATAGGCAGCGACTCGACCAAGAAGTACCTCACCAGGTTCGCTCTCCAGGCGATAAAGCAGGTCGCGATAAAACAGGGAAGCAAGGTCACGATCGACAGGGACTTCATAAAGATAGAGAAGAAGGAGGGAGGCAGCGTCGACAACACCGAGTTCATAAACGGAGTGCTCATAGACAAGGAGATCGCACACCCTGGAATGCCTAAGTCGATAAAGAACGCCAGCATCGCGATACTCGACGTAGCTCTCGAGATAGAGAAGACGGAGGTTGACGCGAAGATAGAGATAACATCTCCGGACCAGATGCAGGCGTTCCTCAACCAGGAGGAGACGATGCTCAAGAACATGGTCGAGAAGATAGTGAAGAGCAAGGCCAACGTCGTCTTCATACAGAAGGGGATCGACGATGTGGCGCAGCACTACCTCTCAAAGGCCGGGGTAATGGCCGTGAGGAGGGTCAAGAAGAGCGACATAGAGAAGCTCGCAAAGGCCACCGGCGCAAAGCTGGTCACGAGCCTCGATGACCTCACGCAGTCGGATCTCGGATTCGCCGGTATAGTTGAAGAGCGGAAGGTCGGCGGAGAGCAGATGGTATTCGTAGAGAAGTGCAAGGATCCAAAGAGCGTCACAATATTCGTAAGGGCCGGCACGAAGCAGGCGGCCGACGAAGTAGAGAGGGCGCTCACCGACGTGATCGGAGCGCTTTCCAGCACGATCGAGGACGGAAAGTACGTCACTGGAGGAGGCAGCACAGAGGTAGAGCTCGCACTCAAGCTCAGGGACTACGCAACCGACGTGGGAGGCAGGGAGCAGCTCGCAATAACCGCCTTCGCTGACGCGCTCGAGATAATCCCGAAGACGCTTGCGGAGAGTGCGGGAATGGACCCGATAGACACGCTCGTCCAGCTCAGGTCGAAGCACAAGGGCAAGGACGGCAAGATCTACGGGGTCGATGTCTACAAGAACTCGATCAGCGACATGGACAGGCTCGGAGTGATAGAGCCGCTCAAGGTAAAGGTCCAGGCGATGTCAAGCGCAACGGAGGCCTCGGGATCGATCCTGAGGATCGACGACATGATAAGCTCAAAGGGCAAGGGCGGGCGCGGCGGGCCTGGCGGAATGCCTCCCGGCGGAATGGGGGAGGACTGACGAGTCAGCCTTTTATACCAGAGCAACCAAGTAATCCCGTGTTCAGATGACAAAACTGATACTCTTCGTGGGCACACCCGGCGCCGGAAAGTCTACCGTACTGAACAGCATAGTGGAGAAGGGGAAGACCATCCAGATAGTCAACATGGGCGACCTGATGCTCAGGATCGCAAAGGAGCGCGAGGGAGTTACCGACAGGGAGCAGTTGGGAACCCTGAGCGACGAGCAGATAAAGGCCGACAGGGAGCTTGCGTTCCAGCAGATAATCGACAGAGGGCAGGACTCGCTCATAGACACGCATCTTACCATAAAGTATGGGAGGAGGTACGTTCCCGGAGTCACGCTCGAGGAGCTCAGGAAGATCAGAATCAAAGCTATAGTATATATAGATGCGACGGCAAAGGAGATATGGAGGAGAAGGCACAGCGACCCGTCGAAGCAGGGAAGGAGAAACATAAACGACACGGAAGCTGAGATAGACGAGCAGAAGAGCGTAAACCTCGCCATACTGTCGTCATGCGCCATCTACCTGAGCATACCCATATACATCATATACAACAGCGACGGCAAGCAGGCTGAGGCTGTCGCCGAGCTCGAGAAGATAGTGAAAGAGCATTTCACTGAATAAGGAAGCAACATGGACCTGATACTTGTATACCTCGCAGCAATCGCTGCAATAGACGTTGCGCTAGCAATAACCATCCAGAGGAAGGTCTCCGACGCGGAGAAGGCCTACGTTCTGCAGTCGAAGACGAAGAAGCACATGTCCGACCTCCAGGAGATGATGAAGAACAAGGCGAGCAAGGAGGCGCTATCCGCGAAGCAGCAGGAGCTCAACAAATCGCTCTCCGATCACACGATGCACCAGATGAGGTCCATGCCGATCCTCCTCGTCCTCTCTGTCGCGTTCTACTTCTTCATACTTCCATCGATCTTTCCGCTTCCACTGCTCTCTGTTTCCCCTGCGAATCCGCTCCCCAATCAGTCCGTGTCGATAGCCGCGCACGCGCCGGCAGGCACGAATGACACGGTGGGCGTCTGGCTCAGCGGCGGGTCGTACGGTTCGGGAAACATTGTCTCAACCGGCAGGGCAACGGACCTCTTCACCGGCACATTCCCCCAGGGCAACTATTCCGCAAAGGCATACGACCTGAACAGCACCGCGTACAGCACTGTGATCGCACTCTCCTCTGGCGCGCATTCTACACCCACGGCCCCGGTAAATTCAACGACAAGCCCCGTCTACAACCTGTTGGTGTACAAGGTACACTACAACTCCTTCCAGGACAGCATCTATTTCATAATATTCACGGTGGTCATCAGCCTCTCCATACAGATGATACTCGGAAAGCGCGACAAGAAGAAGTTCGAGGCCAAGTATGGCCCCGCCGCGCCCGCCGCGCGATAGCAAGCTCAAAGATTCCGAATCGCTATATTTATTATGGGTGGCTCCCATAGCATATACGGGAGGCGCATTCTTTGGAGAATCAAGGTGGAATAAAGGCCCAATCCGCGATGGAGTACGTAATCACCTACGGCTGGGCCGTGCTTGTGATAACCATAGCGCTCCTCTTCCTGGCGGTCATAGGGGCGTTCAACTCCAGGCCTACGGGAAACTCGTGCAATCCTTATCCCGGCTACCTCTGCGCAGACCCCCTCATGAACACTACGGGGAACCTGAGCCTCACATTCTCCGAGGTGCAGGGCTATCCTATGACGATAACCGGGATAGCGTGCACGGAGAACAACCAGGAGCCTGTTCCTTCAAATATTACTGCGGAGCCTGACATAAGCCTGCAGAGCGGAGATGCAGACAAGCTGACGTTCGTCTGTCCCGCCGCGGTGGGGCCGATAGGCACCCTGTTCAAAGGGCAGCTGTGGGTGCGCTACAATACTCAGGTGCGGAACGGGCAGATAACCCACTTCGCCGAGATATCGGTACAGGACTCGACGATGCGCAGTGTCTGATCAGGAATCTGCGCCTTCTGCAAAACGCATTTAAATCCTTGCAGCAATACCTTACCATGCGATTTCAGTCAGAGGCGAAGCGCCTGAACCTCCCGGGAAGGGGCTCATCAAAACAGCAGTCGGCAATGGAGTACCTGATGACCTACGGCTGGGCGATACTCATCATCGCCGTGGTCCTCGGAGTCCTCTACTACCTCGGCGTCTTCAATTCATCGAACCTCGCCCCGCGACTTCAGCCGGGATCATGCCATGTCGCAAGGACCGCAGCGGGTGTGCAGAACTTCGGGGTCTGCGCAGGCCTTCCGGAGTTCGTGGCAAAGTTT
>JAJYFQ010000022.1 GCA_021785375.1 Microcaldota archaeon
ATGACCTCAAGACTCAACAGTGAGAGTTACGTCGATAATCTACAAAGTATAATAGACGGAAGAATCGGTTTCAGACAGTAAGGTTATTGGACTGTTACAAAGGAAACAGCAGTATTTTATCCGCCATCAATACTTCATCAAATCTGATCAATAAAAATATTCATATTATATTATCTTCGGGAGCATTCAACTACTCATTTATTGGAGGCTTAGACCCAACCAATAAATCCTTATACATACTCAATCCCAGATCAATATCTATTATCAATATCTCTAACGATATGCTTAGAACTACTATTCCACTCTCAATAAACCCGACCAGCATAGCTTTTGCCGGCCAAGGCGGGACGGTGTATGTACTGGGCGAATCCAACGTTTCTCTAAAAAGCCGTTCGAGTCTTATTGACGTAATTAATACTTCTACTGGGGCAATAGAGTCTCGAATACTTCTACAGAATAATTCTTACGCAATGAACATAACTCCCGATGGGAGATTCTTGTATGTTGCAAGCCAGAACCAAAATTCCCCTGGCACTGTCTCAGTAATCGACACTTATACAGATAAAATTATAAGTGAAATAGATGTCGGTTCGAATCCTTCCTATATTGCAATAGTATATGCACCTAAGACTAGTGAAGAACACCTATTTAGTAATCTTACAGTAAATCTTCCTGGAACTTCAATCCAGACAACATATATGCCTTGTGACGGTTCCGGATCTTCCAACAATTGCACGTACATAAATGGATCGTATTATACAAAATACTCCTATTCTGTAGCAGGACGGAATTCAATCTACTTTACCGTAAATGGCTATGGGCTTCTATCAATAAATGCGACCTCCAGTTATTCTGGGGCAAATTGGGGGGTCTCTATAGGAAACAACAATACCTATTACGATTATTCTAGCTCTCCTTCTGGTGACGGAAGTAGCATTGAGAAGACGATTGGGATAAATAATGGCATTTATAACGTTACATTCCAGAACTACAACAAGAACAACATTACAATAATGTTTAGTTCCCAGTATGCCATGACACAAGGTTCTCCATCTGTTACGCACTCCGTTTCAACATCAATTGCAACAACATCGGTTCCTAATTCCAGCGTTTCCACAACTGTAACCTACAACTCATCTGCAATTTCAACATCTTCTAACATATCTATTGTTCCTCATCCCTACGATTTACAAATGGGACTTTCGATAGTGAATAATAACAATTTCTTGGCATATAATGTAACTGCAGTAAAACAAACTGATCAATATGGTGTAGGACCTACTTATCTTCTGAATGGATTTACTGACTCGGGTTATTGGTATCAGTTGGGAGTTGGTTGGAACTGGCCAACTACGCAAGGAGGGCATTTAAGTGGATTTGTAGTTGGTTATGAGGTCTGGCACGCAGGAAAGTCAGTATATCCACTCAATGGATCTGGGATAGCAAACTTTTCTGGTCCCATAATGCCAAATGACACAATCCTTCTAAAATTATCTATTTTGAATAACACTGTAGTGATGCAGGCAAAGGATTGGAATACTGGCGCAAATGCTACCGTAACCTATCCTGCCTATGGTGCTACAATCTTCCAAGGGAGTGGAGACAGTTCGCCAAACGGGGCACCTATCGACTTTTCTGGCCCAATGACAGAAGGATACTTTGCTACGCAGAACGCAACAGAAAAGACAGTAAAATATGTGCCATATCAGTTTAATCCAGGTCTGGCATATCTATGGGTGGCAGAGTGGAAGGCTAATGCTGCCCGTGTCCTATTCTATAATGCTCTATCTTCCCCTGTTTCAGATAATAAAAACACAAGTTTTACGACAGTTGGCAGCCAAACACCTGCCCCATGGTACTCATGCGACACATGCATTGTTGAAACACGCATGCAGTATCTAATCGGAGGCACTTTTACAACGGCAGCGGTTAATAAAACCAAGTAAGGTTGCCTGGAAGAAGCGCAGGTGACAGTCGAGCGCAGGTTGGGCATTGCGGGCTCGCTTTCGCCCATCGCATCAACAGGCATGCTTAGCTTATTCCGGTTTGGCCGGATACCTCTTGACGTTCTCTCTCATCTTCTGCGTGAACGCCTCCGACATGTCTATGCCGCACGCATGCGCAAGGCCCAGGAGGTTCAGCGCCACGTCGGAGATCTCATCCCTCAGGCTCTTCGAGAATTCCGGGTCCTTGAGGAGCTCCTTCACTTCCTCCCCCGACCTGAACCTGAAGATCTCAAGCAGCTCAGCCGACTCTATCGCCGTGCTTATCGCAAGGTCCTTGGGGTCGTGGTTCCATCCCCTGTCGTCATAGAACTTCTCGGCATCCGCGTTCATCTGTCCAATCGTGGTCTCGTCGTCCATCGGATCATCTCAATATGTTAACTGCATGATTCTTTATAACCCGGCGGGCTACGTCTTCCTTGGCCTGGTTGTGCCTCCCACAACAGTCCCGTCATGCGGCCTCCCGTTAAGTATGTTATCGAGCTCCCTCACGTCGGCCCCTACGAAGTATATGCGTATGCCTGACCGCTTTGCTATCCTGCACGCCTCTATGTCGAACACGAAGTTGGACCCAGGCTTCCTGTCGTCCCACTTCGCGGCTATCCTCGCCATCCTCTCGTATGACATGGACTTCAGCCTGCGGGCTCCCTTTATGGACGGATGCCTGTCGTAGATATGGCTGCTCGAGCTTATGTTCACGAGGGTCCTGCTTCCGACCATCTCCGCGGCTATCGTGCATACTGCATCGGTCGTTATGCCCTCGAACATGCCTCCACTTACCACTATGCCGCTCCTGCTTATGGCGGATTCTATCTCCTCCAGCCTCTCGATCAGTACCGGATGCACGTCCAGGCCCGCATCCATGAGCGCGTTCTTTACCAATGCGGCATTCAGCCTGGTTGCGAAGATGCCGACGTTGTCTAGGAGGTGGTCATTCCTTATGACGTTCCTGGCGGAGCTTATGTACTCCCTGCACGTGAACCCTCCCCCGACGGTTATCACGAACTTGCGCCTGCTTCCGTGGCTCAGGAGGGCCTTTGAGAGCTCGCCCACGTATCCCGCGTTTATGCCGTCCTTCCTGGAGATCACGCTTCCCCCAAGAGATATGCATACCGTCTCCATCACATCCCCATATCATTCGACGCTCCTATATAAGTTACCATACGCTCCTCTCCTCATCTGTTCTACAACCTGCATGACGTTCGCCCTTACTGCAATCCTCGAGCCGAGTATGTCCTCCGGATCCGCCCACAGGATGTCGGCTATCTCATGGTCCGCGCCGAGAATGTCTATGCTGTCCGGATTTACCGCCGCAGCAAAGTGATGGAGCTCTAGCCTCTCCGTATTCAGCGAGGTGCTGTCGACGTGCATATCGGTCTCGTACAGCCCCATGTTCCCCAGCACGCGCATCTCAAGCCTTGGCCCGAACTCCTCGCCGCACTCCCGCAGCAATGCATCCGCAGGGTCCTCGCCGGAGCGTATGCCGCCTCCGGGGAACGACCACACATCCTCCATCCTCTGCCTGACCAGGAGAACCCTTCCGTCGCTGCCCACCGCAACGGCCATTGCTCCCCTGTGCACAGGTTCGGAGGACTCCCTCTCCGGCTCCTCTGCAAGGAAGATCCTTGCCTCCCTCCTCACCATCTCTGCTGCGCCGGCGCCGCCCCGGTTCGCATCCATGAATCCGCACATGCTTTCGACGAGCTTCTTCCGCCTCGCCGCTATGTCGTCAAGATCCGCATTCGGGTCAAGGCCGCTGACAGCACGCATGAGCTCCAGCCTCAGCCCCACCAGTCCGGTATAGAACCGGTCAATCCCGTCGGAAATGATGCCGCTTGCCATTCCCGATCTCCTGTAGCTCTTCATGGCATAGTAGAGGTTCTCCTCGGCGTGTTCGTACCTCCTCACGATCCCGTATATCCTCCCGACGTCATTGTCCAGGAACGGCACGCCCACGTATGCAGAGTCGTTAACGGAGAAGCCGGAGTCCGCGTCGTACGCTATCTTTCCGCTCCTGTTGTATGGCCTGATGAACTTCTCGTCCACGGTTCCGGCCCGCACCTCGAGCTTGTTGAATATCGAGGAGATGTGGAGGAGGTTCTCACCCTCGGAGACGAATGCTATGTTGTCCTGCAGCATCCTGAGCGACATCCTCCACGAGAACATGATGAAGCCTATCTCGTAATTGATGCCTCTCTCCTCCGCAATCCCTATCGCCCGCCTGGCTTCCGCCATGGTCTGACCCTTGGCCATGAGCCTTAGGTACTCGTCCGATCCTCCTTCCACTCCGAGGAAGACCTTGTCAAGGCCGAGTTTCATGATCGGCTCGAGGAGGCCTGCGTCCTCAAGGCCGTTGAGAAGGTCGACTCTCAGGGATGCCGAGAATCTTATTCCGGGGAGGTTCGCGTCCTGCAGCGCGCCTATCAGCCTCCTGGTCGCATCCACGTTTGCAAACGCCTCCTCGTCGGTAAGCTCGAATCTGTGCACGTTGTACTTCCCGACAAGTTCCCGTATCGTATCAACGACCTTGCCCTCCGGTACGGTTCTGTAGTCCTTGCCTCCCCTCTCGCATCTCGAGCAGAAGGTGCAGTCGCCGTAGTCGCATCCCCTCGACGTCTCTACCTTGACCGATCCCCCCAGCCCCGTTATGCCGGTGGTTATGTCGCCCCTGTACGGGATCAGATAATGCTTCAGGTCCGGCTTCTGTTCGTATATCCTTTCAAGCGGGCGCCGCATGGCGACCAGCCCGGCTATCTCCAATATCGCCTCGTCGCCCTCGCCCCTCACCAATGTTACCGAGGGAAAGTCCCTGAAGAGCAGCGAGGGATCGGTGTACGTGGGGATCGCGTTCCCGAGCACGATGCTCGTTGGCGATGCTGGCTTCCCGGACTCAAGCTTGAGCAGGAGCGACTTTGCATAGCCGTACGAGTATATCGGCATGCTTACGCCCAGGAGCAGTGGGACGGATGCATCGTTCCCAAAGCTGCACACCATCCCGGCAAGGCCTCCGGTATCGATCTTGCCATGCCGCACCAGCTCCGGCTGCGTGTCGTGCACGAGCGTCTCCGCGTTCGGAAACACATCCGTTATCCGGGCGGCAAGCACCTCTATGCTTATCGGCTCGTGCAGCGACGGGTCCTTCTCGCCTTCCATGTTGAGCAGCGCGACCTTGATCCTTCCGTAATTCCTATCAGGCAAGGCCGCCTCCCTTTCCTGTTCAGGGGAAACATGCACCGGCTTCCTGCCTACTATCCTGACAGGCACAGACTGTCCGTGCCCTGCCCTCGCTCCGCTAACTCTTTGTACTCTCTCCATTCTCTCCTCACCCGAGCATAATGCGCGTGGCCATACCTGACTCAGCATCCGGTTCAACGGACGCCGGCCACAAACGCCTGTTCCATTCCGATTTCATAGACGCAGCGCGTCGCTGATGCCATCAAGTATCCCATCCACGCTGACCTTCATCCTGTATGCATAGTGCCTGTCCATCTCAGGCACGCTAAGCAACTTCCGCCTTATGCTGACCAGCTGATCCTCCAGCTCCTTGACTCTATCCCTAGGTTGTATCCGTAATTGTCTCTCCATCATTCCACCCATATCAATTCCTTATATACCTGCAGTGGCATACCGCCTTCTTCGAGTTGCCGCCCACTGCCTTGGTAATCTCCATTGCGACCTCTTTCTCACCTTCCAGTCCATCTGCCTTGACAATGAACCCGTAGTCGCCCTCTGTGATTGCAACCTCCTTCACCTTCCTTATTCCCATCAGCCTTGCGGCTGCCTTATGCAGGTTTCCGCCCTTTCCTGGCCTCACGAAAAAGTAGTGATAGCCATGGCTGACTCTCCGTATATTGCTCCTATTCATCTCTCCACCCGGTATAAATTTGGAAATCAATCAGCGTAGACTACTCTCCATGAGTTCTCGCCGTCAGGAACGAACCTGATCGGCCTCCTGTCGTCCTCCGTAGGCACGTACTCTTTTGTCCTGCATCCGAAAATTCTATTCCATATTGTCATTTCATCCCACCCTGTTTTCAGCAGAAGATCAGCGTGAAGGTTCCCTCCCTCTCAGAGTAGTCCGAGTGGCCGGTATTTCTCTTGTGCCTTGACACGTCACGTCCGTATTCAAATGCCTTCCCGCAGTCCTTGCATCTTGCGTGCCCTTCCTCATTGCGTTCAAGCCTCTCGCTGCACCACATTGGATCATCGCGTAAACATCAGGGTTGACGGGCCGGGAGCCGGAACCGGTTCTGCTAGTTGGGGTTGTAATGGGGTTCAGTCTAGCCACAGAATTAGATACAGTATCAATCTGGTTTCCCGACTCCATGCATCCCAGCCCGTGACAATATTATGAACGGCCTTGTATATATTGATACTGTGGAGTTTGCTACTAGTTCGACAATAAGTAATCATAATATCCCAAATATTTTAATGATTTAATCACTTTGAGTACAATGAAACCATCATATTACTTTATAAAGTTATTTTTCAATTGTCAACCATGCGCTCCGAGGCGAGGATAGAAGAGAGGATCCTTACGGCATTAAGCATGAACGGGCGTGCTCCTGCCAGGCTTGTGGGCAAGATTGCTGGCATCTCCTCGCAGAAGGCATACAGAAGGATGCGCAGCCTTGAGGATAAGTACGGAATAAGGTACCTTGCAGAAACGGATCTCGAGAGCCTTGGATATCTCAAGTTCATCATACTGATAAAGTTTCTTAGGGAGATGCCACAGGCCGACGATCTGAGGAAGGTCCTGGAGCCCGAGTTGAGAATACAGTATGCGACTGTGCTCCGCGGCGGCGATTACGATCTGATGCTCTATGTAATGGCAGAGAGCAACAGGGAGATAGGGCTCGTAAGCGCCAGACTTAGAAGAAACACGCTGCTGCTCAAGTATCCTGCAGAATGGTACACTACGCCCTTCTACGAGCATTACGGGTTCATGCCGCTGAGGGACGAGTTTATCGATACTCTGAGAGACAAGATAGTCAACAGGGGCAGCGCCAGGCCCTATCAAGCAACAAAGGAGAAGAAGAAGCAGATAATGCAGAGAGAGTTTGCAATCCTGCGCGAGCTGAACAGCAACGGCTCAGCGGACCTAATGGATGTAGACAGGAAGTACGGATTTGATACCGGAAGGGCCCAGTATGCGTATTACAAGCTTGTAGAGAGCGGCATCCTAAAACGGATCACCATATCGCTGCAGGATCTGCCTATCAGGTACGTAGCCGCGATCTTCATAAAGATAACCGACATGGAGCTTTACTACGGGACAAGGGACAGCCTGCTTATGAGCATAATTGACAGGTCTGACACCCATATAAACAGATATGTGCTGGCAGGCGACATTGCAACCCCTTTCGGCGTGCTGATGCTCATGCCTGTATTCGGCGAACAGGATCTAGACGACACAATACGGGCGCTTAGCGAGGCAAAGGGCATGGCCATAAAGAGCGCAATAATAACCACCACGCTGGTGGGAGGCCTCTGCTTCAGAAGATTTGACAATGCATACTCAAAACAAGTCGAGGTCATGCATAGCGAGTTCGGGATGAGGCTGTCAGGTAAGACCATTTATCAGGAAAAGCAGCCGACACATGGGAGGAGTTCAGGATCGGCAGTAATAGACTTTGGGGATCTTGATTAATCATCTTTCGTTATGGCATACACTGGTCTCCGCCCATTCTCTTCACCTATGCTTAATTCACAACTAAACAGTACCTTGTTTATCTTTATAAATATTTACTCCAACTCTGGACACTCTGATTTTAGTTTCCGACAAGCATATACTCTCCACCTCTGCAGATGCGCTTTATCCCATCGAGCATGTCATTGCTCTCCGCCACCCACACCACCGGCACTCCCCATATCTCCGACTTGCCAAGGTTTTCCTTTACCGAGTCCTTCCTAGCCGAGGTCTGGCACTCGTATCCCTTCACCCCTTCCCTGTCCCAGAGATACCTCTTCTTCTGGTGCATAGGCCATGCGACCAGGTCCGGAGAGTGCTTGACGCTGCTCGTGACCACCAGCATGTTGGTCTCGTGAAGCTTGTTTATTGTCTTTATCAGGAGCCTCTTGTGCTCCTCGCTGCCGAGCTTGTCCGACTGGTTGATGAGGATCTTTTCGGGATCGACCCATCCGAGTCCCTGATCGGTGAGTTCGTACGCATCCCTGGACTTCGTGGCGAATCCCGCACTCACCACTCCATCGAGAACTCCGGGCTTGGCGGTATAGCCGTAGAGGGTCGTGTTGCTCTTTATCCATCCCCTCTCCTTGACGTATCCTACCACGCCGGCGAGGGTCTTGTCCGGGCTGTGGTATATGGCGAGCAGGGCCGCATGCTCGGCAGGGCTCGGAGCTCCGTCAGGGATCCTGAATGTCTGTCCCCTAGTCCTTGTCTGCTCGGTGACAGGACCCGGGAGTTTTGGCAGGCTCTCCTGCTGCACTGCTGCCGATACAGGAACCTCGAATGCGGCAGACCTCGACCTCATCTCCGCGTACTCCCCTGCATCCATTTTCCTCACCTTGACGTAATCAGGGTGCACCTGCCCGGACTGCGCCCTGAGCCTGTCGAATATGAGGCACTCGCCCTGGTCCGCGCCGGAGAGGTATGCGAGGTCGAACTGGTTGAGGGCCATGCGGTTCTGGTGGAGCTGGCGGTAGTTGTGGAGGAAGATGAGCGAGCTGGAGTTGATGAATGGCTCGGGCACGTCGTCGAGCTGCTGGGTGCTGGTCACTATGCCGAAGCCGTACCTCCTGCCCACGCGCACGACCCGTTCGGCGAGCGACTCGTGGACCCCGAGCCTGGAGGAGCTGTTCA
>JAJYFQ010000023.1 GCA_021785375.1 Microcaldota archaeon
TATCCCCTTTATCTTCGCAACCCTGTCCAGATTCTCAAGTACGAGCTGCTCACTGCACGCGCCTGCGTACTTTGAGTGAATATGAAGATCTGCTATGTGGTCCATCATTTCACGCCCGGAGAGAAGTCCAGCTGATAATCGGGTATCCCGAGGGAGACCCCGTATTCCGTAACCTTCCTGTACTCGTCAGGCCTCTTCCTGTCTATCTTGAATATCCTTCCAGAAAATATTATGTAGTGTGTGGTCTCGTTCTTGTAATCGACATACCAGGAACTTTTGTGGCTCGTGTCAATCGCCTTGCTCAGCAATTCCGCATCTCTTTCAGCATCGGCATCGGGAACCTCTATTAGATGAAGCGTCCACTGCTTTATCCATGGCGTCTTGTGCCTTTCCGTAACCTCCTCGACCCTTGTTCGAAGTATCTTGAAGTGCTTCAGGACGTTCTTGTCGGTCAGGCTCTCCTCTATAACTTCTCCCTTGTAGCTCATCCAATTGCCTCATCCGCTCTTCGTCACTCCGTTCCTGGGGCATATCCTGTTCAGAATGCACCTGCTGCACTGCGGCACCTGCGACTGGCATATCTTGTGGCCGTGGGCCTTGAGCACGTACGCGAAGTTCTTCCAGAGCTTCCTGTCGATCCTCTTCATCAGGTCCTGCTCTATGCCGTCAGGGTCCCTCGACTGCGAGAGGCCGATCCGTCCAGAGAGCTTTATCACCCACGTGTCAACCGGGATTCCCTCCACAATGCCGTACGCATTGATCAGGATCGTGTTTGCCGTCTTCCTCCCTATCCCGGGCAACTCCACGAGCTCCTCCATCTTCTCCGGCACCTTTCCGCCGAACTTCTCCTGAATTATCCGGCAGGTCTTGATTATGTTCTTCGCCTTGTTCCCCGCGAACGTGACCCCCTTGACATCTGCAATCAGCTTCTCAGGATCCGCTCCGGCATAATCCTTTGCGGTCTTGTACTTCTTGAAGAGATTCGGGGTTATCGCATTGACCGTGTAGTCGTGGGTCTGCACAGAGAGAATAGCAGCGACAACCAGGTCTATCGGTGTCGAGAAATCGAGGTAGTAGTGGGCGCCCTTGTACTCCCTCTCGAGGAGCGATACCGCCTCGTCAACCTTCTTCTGATCCAGGAGCACGAATGACATCCCCTCATCTCTTGTATCCTATCTCGCGCAGGAACTTCGACCTGTTCTCCTTGTCCTGAACCTCCTCTATGCCCCTTGACTTTGACCCATCGATGACGCCTATCACACCGACCCCCTGATCCGTGGCAACCGTCAGGATCTCAACAGGATTGGCAGTGGCACAATATATCCCGACAACCTCCGGCACCGCCTTTATGGCGTTGGCAATGTTTATCGGATACGCATCCTTGAAGAAGATCATGAAAGTATGTCCCGCTGAGAGCCTGAGCATGTTCTGCTCCGCAAGCCTCTTCATCGACTCGTCATTGCCCTCAATGCGTATGAGGCATGGGCCACTGGCCTCGGCGAATGCGAGTCCGAACTTTACGTTCGGGACAGAGGTGGTCATTGCCTCGTAGACGTCCTCCACGGTCTTTATGAAACTCGCGTGACCAAGAAGAAACTGCACCTCATCCGGTTTGCTTATCTTTACAACTCCTATATCCATGAAATCCCCTTACCATAAATTAGTGAAACGTCTGACCGAATAATTGCCAAAACAATATATGGGCTATAAAAATATATTCCTACATCTTATTATTGGTGATGTAGCGGTGGATTCAAAGCTGGCCCTGGGGGTAATCGTACTTGCAGTGATAGTGCTCGCGCTGACATATGTGGTGTCGAGCGATGTCTTCGCGTCCGGATCTAACGTTGCGGTGCAGATGACAGATCCCCCAAGCGTTCCTTCAGGAACGCAACAGCTACTCATCTCGTACTCGTCGGTCCAGGTTCACACGGAGAGCATAGGGAACCTGTCTGGGAATCAGAGTGGCTGGGTAACCGCATCGGGTTCTGGCACAGTCAACCTGGTCGCACTCACGAATGTGTCGCAGACCATAGCAAACGCCCACGTAACTGCAAACGCGGTAATCAACGTGGTGAGATTCAACATCACTTCGGCGAAGATAGTCATAAACGGGACCACTTACAACGTAAGCTCGCCGAACAGCCAGATAACCGTTGCTGTGACAGGAAGCGGCAAGATAAACTCTAATGCGTCTTCGGTGCTCATCGACTTCTATCCGACAGTGACGGCACGTGGAGGGGCAACGGCAGGTTCGTACATGCTGGTTCCCGCGGCAAGGGCAGTCGTGGTGAACGGCAACGCCACCGTCTCGATAAACACGAACATAGGCAGCACGGCAGCGATATCCGGATCGGTTAAGGCAAAGCTCGGGCTGGGGATAGGCATAGGCGGTTCTGGCTCGGGAAACACTACTACAAGCGCGAACAGCACCGTGGAGGTGCGCGCGGGACAGCGCGTCAGCAACTTCATGGCAGAGAGCGTGAACTACAGTTCGGGAACCGTCTCTGGGCTGCTCTACATTGAGTATCCGGTGGCAAGAAATGTGGGTACCAATACGACTCTGCACGTGAACAGCACGATAGGATATGCGTGTGACAACACGCAGTTCAAACTCGAGAGCATATACTCGAACAGCACAGCACTCTTCGTGCACATCAACAACACGGCAACGATCGGCGGATGCCCAATCTGATGCGCTGGAACATGGGGAGAAAACCACGCATTAATGGTTTGTTCGGGAGGCGACATAGCCCTTGTTAGCCTTTCTTCCCAGAGAAGCCTCTTTGCAGATCGAGGAGAACAAGGATCGAATGCACACGGTCCTTAAGTCCAGAGCCGCTTAGCAAGAGATCGAAATAGGAAGTCAGTGGTGTTTCGGGTCTCACAATTTTAAGAACGCGTTGGAGCTCTTCGGGAAGCCGGCCGGCGGGATCGAGTTCGGTGGCCTTTTCAAGCGCGCAGGCCGACTCCACCGGTTTGTCACTCTTATAATATGCATATCCAAGGGCCCTGTAGGCAAAGGAGGCAAGATCGTCATCGGGGCGTAATTCAAGAACCTTTCCGAACGCCTCGATCGACTCGGAGTATTTCCCCGAATTGCAGAGCAGGCCTCCAAGGTTTGCAATCAGTTCAGGATTCGTGGAATCCAGCCCAATGGCCCTGGTATACAGTTCCTCAGCTTCTTCAACCCTCCCGAGACAGTCCAGTTCCTGCGCGATCTGGCCATAAAGCAGGGCCCTGGAATTTGACTCGACGACTTTGGCTGCTGCTTCCAGCGCCTCTTCGCGCATGCCGAGTCCGGATAGCGAAATGCTAAGCTCCGCATATCCCCTTCCCGACGGCCCTATGGGGACGTTCATCTCCGAATGGCTGGAGCAGTTACCCTCCAAAAACGGCCCGGAGGAGCTTAAAAGCGCGCTGACAGACCGGAGAGGCCTCTTCCTTAGCTTGATGAGGGAGGCAAAGCCGCCTACTGCCCCGGAGTTGGCTTCTATCACATGCGGCCCTTCCTTGTCGACAATAAGGTCAAGCCCGACAAAACCGTTAGTGTGCTCGCCAACCGCAGCCATATAATCGTGTATGGCCTTTGCGGCCCCTATTGCCACTTCCTTAATATCGTAGATTTTTATGCCTGCCTTTCTTCGTGCCCTCCCTAATTCAGCCACCTTGGCACCCCTGCAGACATTTACCGGGGAGCCGTTCCTCACGTCATACCTTACTTCTGCATCTATCCATTGTGGATTGGATGACAGCGTAACCAGAGCACGCACATTCCAGTCCATTCTCTTTCTGCCTTCTTTCCATTTGACAGGATTGATCCTCTTTTCTATGAAGACGGTATTGCCGTGCCGGAGCAAACTCCTGGCATACCCTTCTGCCGAATCGACCTCGTCATTTTCAAAGAGCCTGACATTGGCACCTCCTGATCCGGTGTTTCCTTTGATTGCAAAACCGTCGCTTTCTGTGCTGATTATAAAATCTAAAATGTCAGAGGCCAGAGTCGCCCCAGAGCCGGAAAGAACCCGATATGGCGGCGTGCTTATGCCTGCTTCGCAGAGGACCATTTTTGTTGCGATCTTATCGGCCGTAAGAGAGACCAGCCTCGGACCGTTTAAAAGGAAGGCCTCCGGACCCTCGTAGCCCTGACTGCCCTGGCCCTCATGTAAGACGTTGACCCCGTTCAGAGGTATTGGGCCTTGGGCCTCTATCCGGTAGACCTGTTTCCCGTCAAACCCGTAAGCCATGGTTGTCCCCAACGTTCTTCCCTCCGGATCCGTGACCAGCGGGCCTTCGAGAGCCGGCGGTATCAACAGAACCTCTATCGGCTTCCCTCCGAACGCGACACCCACAGAGGAAACGAATATGGCGACAGACTCGTCGTCCTGCCCATAGAGCCCAAGGACCAGTCTTCCTTCAAATTCCCCCCTAAGAAGCGGTCTTGCCGTATCCAAGACCTCGATGTCCAGGCCAAGGCTACCCAATTGGCTTCTTAACTTCCCGGCCTGGTCCTTGGCCAGGGCGGATCTGACCTCGGCGTCTCTGCTAGCAGTTATGTTTATTTTATCACGGATTCACTTCCCTTTTGTCCCTTAAAAACATTGCCTTGGCTTTTAGCTTAAGCCAAGACCGATGCTGGAAGGGGACTGCTTAATCAGGGCAGAGTATAATCCACGTGTGTCTCTTTTTGTCACGGTAAGTTTTACAATGGGCCCTGGGTAAGTCAGCACCAGATGACTACGGAGAAACGATGTTGTTTGTGGATGTTCAAAAACAGTTGTCATACATAGAATTGTGGAACCTTATGCTTTGGCAAGTTTAAGGTTACTTACCTTGGCTATGTCCCCGAAATCGCTGTCCAATGTCAGAAGCTCCTCATTGTTGTTTAGGCACACGGCCGCTATAATAAGGTCCGAGGCGTTCTTCATGCGGCCTACTTTTCGCAGTTTCTCTTGTAATTCCAATGCAAGTCTGAGGTCAGCCTCATCTGGAGAATATATCTTGCCGCGGAAGCCCTTATATTCCAGAACCATTGGGTATTCTATCAAGGTAATCAGGCAGATGTTCTCGTTGACGATATTTTCCTCACTAACCCTTTCTATCAATAGAGAGGTGTCAATAATGCCCATGCACGTCCCATCATGCATGCAGTCTTGCCCTTTGGGCAGTCCTGTGCCTTTCCTCGCTCCTAAGTCCCACTATTACGGCCTTCTCGAACTCCGAGATCGGTATGCTTTGCCTCAGCTTCTTTATTCCAAGCCTCTTCCGCAATGCTTTAACATCCTCTACCACTGACATACTATCGCCACTACACTCTATAATGGTATTACCGTTCTTCGTTATTAAATCTATTGGTTCGTTATTGGCCAGATGCATATGCCATATCCCGCTATATGTTGGTATGACCACCCCCATTTTCTTCTTCCTCGTGGGTTTTACAATGGGCCCGGGGAGATTTGAACTCCTGACCTTTCGATTATCAGTCGAACGCTCTAACCAGGCTGAGCTACGAGCCCTTGATGTCTGATATATAAGTAGGAATATTCTTTAACTCTTCTTATGAGAGAGAAGCTTCCTCAGTTTCTCGAAGTCCTTCTCCATGAGTCTCAGGGTTCCGGTCGACCTCAGCGCCGCCGCGGGATGGAACGTTATCATGTAAGTGACCCCATTCCTCGTTATTATCTTTCCGTGGTTCTTCTCGACCTCGCCCATCCCGAGTATCGACCCGGTCGCGAGGTTCCCCAGGAGCACCACGTACTCGGGCTTGATTATCCCTATCTGTCTGAAGAGGAAGGGCTCGCACACCTCTATCTCCTTCCTTGAAGGCATACGGTTCTCAGGAGGGAAGAACTGGACCACGCTCGTTATGTAGACCCCCTGCCTCTTTATCTTCACGTCCTTCAGTATCCGCTCTAGGAGTTTTCCGCTCCTCCCGACGAACGGCCTCAGCAGCTTGTCCTCGTTCCTTCCCGGTGCCTGCCCGAGTATCATTATCTCTGCATCGAGTCGCCCTTCGCCCCTCACGTGCCTTCTGCTCAGCCCCCATCCCCGGTTCTTCTCCGGCAGTCTGGCGTACTCCCTGTTGAGCGCTGACATCCGCTCGTACCGGTTTATGTACTTGAAGACTGAGGGAAAGATCCGGAGCAGGTCTTTGTATCCGAGAGCCCTTGCCGCATCGTCATAGCCGAGCCACCCGTAGCCCTTGTGCTCGTAAGATATCCTCACCCTCTGCGACATCGATACTTTGCCTATGAAGTTTCTGACCTCCTTGTGCACCGTCTCTCCCTTCTCCCTGAAGAAGTACTCCGTCTTGACGGAGAAGAACGGAAGGAACTCTGGCTCAAGGCCCGTCTCCTCCCTTATCTCCCTCCTTGCGGCAACCTCTGACGATTCACCCTTCTCTATATGTCCCTTGGGCAGGTCGCTCTCCCCGTTCGACTTGAAGAGCACCAGAAATTCAGGGCTGCTGCCGCGCATCCGGTATACAAATGCCCCTGCACTGAAGTCGAATCTCATCTGATCATCCCGTTTATTATGCAGTATGCGCTGGTGACCTTTGCATTGGCAGTTGAGTTGTAGCTCTGAATATTGAATGCATTTGTCAGCAACGTGTACTGCGTGTCGAACGCACCGGGGCAGGTGATCTTCGCCGAGGTCCTGTTTGCGGGGAGCACGGCATACAGTCCGGCGACGGTGGACTGGCCGCTCTGCAGTGCGAACGGCATGAGCCCCGTGTATAGTAGGAGCCGCCTGCCGTAGGCACCGATCTCGTACACCGTTGCAGTGGATCCTGCACTGGTTATGAACGAGATGCTTCCAAGAACGGTTGTGTTCCTCAGCAGCGCCTCCGTCTCGGTCCTGTTCGGCGCGATCATGATTATCGCTATCGGAGCGGTTGAGTTGAATGACTCGTTGGTGAGCTGGAGCGAGATCTCATTGTGTGCGGTGTCCTGGAACTCGACCTGAGTGAAGCCGCTCTGGTTTGTCGTCCTGAGAAGAGGGGCCACGGCCCCCACAGTGAACGCGGCATGGTTGTAGAGTGTCACCGGCGAGATAACCTGCGCGGTCGAGTAGTTCAGCGTCATCAGGAAGTATACGAACGCAAAGAGTATTGCAAGGGACACACCCCATCCATAGTATCTCCCATGGCCAGGCCCGTGCATGCCAGAAGCAGCAGCGGCATGGGTCCCCTTTCTTCCAGGAAACTTAAGGCCGTAAAGCCCCGATATCAGTATCATGAATATTATGGAGATGTAGAAGAGAAGCACGCCCGCAAAGACATGGATGGTGAGTATCGCATTGCTCGGTCCGTAGTAGAACCAGGCCATCGTTATCCCGAGCATTCGCAGCACGTTGAGGAGAAGGACGAGGCCGAAGCCGCTCGCCACCCAGAGAACCTTCTTCATGATCATGCCTTCATAGAGGTACGCCAGCGGGACGAGGAACATGATCGTGGCGATCAGGACGCCTATGCCTATGCATGTCTGCCCTATCCCGACGGAGTAGCCATTTGCGGAGATGGTAAGCGGCGCGGTGTAGCTTGCGTTGGAGAAGAATGGGTGGATTATATTGTATATGAGCAGCGTGTTCCCCACCACAAACCCGTAGTTTGCCGATGCTAGCCAGATCAGGAGGCTCGGCGATGCGAAGAGCGCATACGTCATTATCGCCTTGAACTTTCCTATGTTCCTGTATCCGAAGACTAGGATCGCAAACGAGGCGATCAGCAGCGGGAAGAGCAGCATGTCGACGCGGAAGGAGAGGTAGAGATACGAGAGCGAGGCGCGAAGGTAGAGGACCGCAAACACGAAGAGCACAAAGAGCGCGGCGCCTATGAGCGCGTCCCTGCCCCTCACATCGGGCGTAATCCCCTCCCTGAGCATAAATACGGCAAAGAGCGGCAGCATCAGCATCGGCACTATGATGTAGGTGGAGAAGTCCGAGTCGCTCACTTGTAGTGGCGTTATATAGAACGAGTTTAGCAGCGCGGCTGTTATCAGGATCGCAAACAGTATGATCCCGAACCTCTTGCCGTATGCCATCTACACACCCAAAAATGCCCTCAGTCGATATGGACTTCATCACGATTCAGCAGTTACTCTTGTCTTCACGGGGCAGTGCTAATATGCTTTATTAGGTATATATATCCTTAGCCCGAGGTATGGTCATGCCGGAAAGAAGGTTCAGGTACCTGTCGCACACAGCGGACATCTCCTTCGTCGCATACGGAGGAACATTCAAGTCGGCGCTGGAGAACGCGGCGCTGGCGCTCCTGAACGTCATGCTTGACGTGAGGAAGATAGAGAGAGCGAGGATTGGGACCAAGAGGAGAGGTATTGCGGAGAAGGCGACGAGCAGGGAGGATCTCGCCTGGTTCCTGCTTCAGGATGTGCTCTCGATAGTAGACGCGGAGAAGCTCAACGCGTTCGGAATGAAGGTGGAGAACATCACCGAGACTGGGTCGGGATTTTCTGCGAAGGCAGAACACCTTTACAAACCGATCGAGAAGGATCTTGCACTTCTCTCGGTTAAGGCCGTTACGCCTTCAGGGCTCACCGTGGAAAAGAGGGGATCGGGCTACTCGATAAAGGTCATTGCCGACGTATAACGTGCCGTTTGGGGGAGAAGATTGACAATACACAGTGGCTGACTGCACTGGCGTGCAGGACTTGAACAGGTGTCACGCCTAAGGTAACAGTTTAATAATCTTACGTTGACCCCCCCCCAAACAGGTAAAACGTCCACTACACCAGTTTTTCAGCAG
>JAJYFQ010000024.1 GCA_021785375.1 Microcaldota archaeon
GTTGTTTATCACGTTCTTCACGACAAAGCGCATGCTGTCCGGTATCACGCTTATGTTGCTAAAGAAGTAGTTGAAGCTCCGCGATCCCATCCCCACGGAGCCGTTCTTGTAATTTATCACGCCGAGGCGCATGCCGAGCTCAAGGAGCCTGTCGAATTGTTTTATGTCAAGGTCCCTGTATGGCGCAGAAGCGTGTATTATCTCATACGCCTTCGATGCATCTATCTTTTTGTACTCCATGGCAAGGGCGCATACCTGGTTGAGCGCTACGTCAAGCGCGTTGCTCTCCATTCCATGCCTTTCTAGTTTGCCTTCGAGCATCATCGCAGTCACGGCCTCGGCCTCTATGGCCTCCAGCGGGTCCGCAACCAGGATCCTTCCGCTGGAGATCGCCTTCTCGCGGTGCCCTGCCCTGCCAACCCTCTGTATGAGCCGTATCGCCTGCTTTGGCGATCCATACTGCACAACCAGGTTTACCCTGCCTATGTCTATTCCAAGCTCAAGGGAGCTCGTAGCAATTATCGACTTTACCCGCGCATCCTTGAAATCGTTCTCCACCCTTATTCTCTCCTCCTTGTCAAGCGAGCTGTGATGGACCTCTACGTTGCCGAACGGATCCACCTTGTTCAGGTAGATCAGCCTGCTCCCGAGAGACTCGGCCACCTGCCTCGTATTTGTGAAAACCAGCGTGGCCTCAGATGTGCGTATCAGGGAGGCAACCCTCGCGAGCCTCGCCATCGCGCCATTGTCAAGGCCGAAGGTCTTCCTCACATCCTCATAATCCTTCCCGGGTTCTGTGGGCATCTCGATCCGTATCTCGAACTCCTTTGACATGCGGGATCTTATCGACTCAAACTTCCTGGAGCCGAACAGGTAGGAGCCCACCTCCTCCGCATTCCCCACCGTAGCGCTTATCCCTATGCGCTGGAACTCCCTGGAGATCTGCCTCAACCTCTCAAGTCCCACCGCCAGCTGTGCGCCCCTCTTGTTGTAGTAAAGCTCGTGTATCTCATCTACAAGTACCGTGCCAACGCTCTTGAGTGCCGGTTTCAGTTTTCCCGAGATGAGTATCGTCTGGAGGCTCTCCGGCGTGGTTATCAAGAGATCGGGAGGAGACTCAGCCTGCTTGCGCCTCTCTACCTGCGTCGTATCTCCGTGCCTGACGTTTACAGTTATTCCGGATTCCCTGCAGATGCTCTCCAGCCTCTTTATCAGGTCACGATTGAGGGCTCGCAGCGGAGTGATGTATACCGCCTGGATACCTGTGCGCTTCTCCTTTTTGTATATGTTGTTGAGGATCGGAAGTATCGCGGCCTCGGTCTTCCCGCTTCCCGTCGGCGCGGTGACGAGGCAGTTCCTTCCGCTTCCTATGATGCCAACGGCCATGGCCTGTATCTCGGTAAGACTGCCATACCTTCGGAGGAATATGTCGTAAGGATTCTGCATGCTACCACCAGCGGCAACGGCCCTCCGTCAGCCCAGCACGTATGCCGTTCCATTGACCGTCTCCGTAGTGTTCCCTACGGTGTAGTTCATCCTGAGGGTGAACGCCAGCCCGTAAGGAAGTGCCACGGCAGGGGAGCCGTTGTTATAGCATGTTGTAGTGATGTTTGCCGCGGTGTCATTTGCCAGTGTGATGTTGAGCGTCTTGTACTTCGGCACTCCCAGGAGCACGCACCCTATGTTATTTAGCCTCGCGCTCTTTCCAATGGTGTTCCTAAGCCTGAAGGAGATCGTACTTCCGTTGTACGTGTCGTTCCAGCATGCGAATCCGTAATCGAATGCGCACGAGCTGCGCACCGCGGAGGCGAAAGCCGTTGACACGCCGCTGACATTGAGGCTGCGTATCGCAGCTATGGCAAAAGGAATCTGGCGGGATATCGAGGTCGTGTTGACCAACGAGAAGGCTGAGAGGTTGTAGCCTGATACTATGGCCGTTGTCCTTATCAGCGATACGGGCCCGATCATGCTGTTGGATCCGAATACGTAGGCGCTGCAGTAGCTCACGTTGTTTACGGAACTCACAAGGCCACCGCACACACTCTCCGGTATGTTGTTCGTAGTGATCCCGGCGGATATCAGGGACTGGTTCTCAACGAAGGCCGTGTATCCAAGTGTTGCCGTGTTTCCTGAAACCGAGGAGTAGTTTGCTATTATCACCGGGCTCACGAAAGGAACCTGCACGCGCGGAAGGACCGGAGGGGAGGCAAGCAGCGACACGTTTCCATCAGCCATCTTTGTGCAGCTTCCCCTGCCTTCTTACGTGACCGTCTTTATCCATCCGTCAGAGTACCAGCTGCAGAGCGATTCGTTGCCGGTAAGGTCCACCACGGTAACGTTGTTGCCATTTTCAATATAACTGTGCGATGTCAGGTTCTGCCCCTTGGCCGCGATGGAGATTATCTCAGGATTGACGTACCCCCTTATCCACATCGACGATACTGAGTTCCCATCAGCATATACGGCCGATGCGGAGCTCACGTTCTCAAGCTCGCTCCCAACAACTCGGAAGAATATTCCGAAGAAAGATGACGACCCGGGAAGCGATCCGGACCCGAAGGCCGGAATGTTATAGTTCATCCCTATGTCCGAATAGTAAAGGAAACCCAGCAGGTTTGAGTTGACCTCGCTTCTTGACACTATCCCATTGGAAGGAAGAAGTGTGTATGCCTCTCCGCTTCCCGGCTGATCAACCGTTACCTCAAGGCCCGCAGCCGATCCAGCCCTGTCAACTATGTTATAGAGTCTGCCGGGATCTGCAACCACCGAGAAGTTGTACACCCCGCTTCCCGTAGGGGTGTAGTTGAACGCAATTCTGACGGACTTCCCAGCGGGTATAGTGACTCCAGGCGCGTACGTTGTGTTGCCGTTTATCTTTACCGCCACGCCCATGTCCGAGACCGGGGTTGACCCCGTGTTGTTCAGTATTACGTCAAAGTAGAGCTTCTGGTAAGGATAGACCTGGCCGAAGCCAGAGGAGTTCTGCACAAATCTCGCGCTAAGGCTTATTCCTGCCGAGTAGTAGAACCTGTAGAAGAGCGCTGCTGCTATTACTAATGCGAATAACGCCATCCAGTAATAGACCTCCCTTTTCATTGCACTACCTTGTCACTTCCCTCGACTTTATCGAGATGATAACCTCGCTTATCTTCTGCGAGACGTCCTTGATGTCTGACTGGAAGAGGGTCGAGGACCATGTCGCCGCGTCGAAGCGGTCACCGATGCTGGGCTTCGAGAAGCAGAATCTTCCATTGGAGTTCTCCACGAGCCCCATCTTCTTCATCCTGAGCAGGTGGTATCTGAGCGTCTTCTCGTTTATCTCCTCCCAATTGGCGTTGATATAATCGGTCATCATCCTCACATCAGGGTCTACGTTCTTGACGAACTGGAAGTGGATAAGTGAGTCGAGCACGGCCAGGGAGCTCAGCCTGGACTCTCCGGGATTGAGCACACCCAACGAGAGCGCCAACCATCTTATGGATGAGCGCCTTGTCTCAAGCACCTCCTTCGTGAGCCTGATGTTCCTTATCGTTATCTCCTTCTCTATCAGTTCCGATTCGTTGAGTTCCATGCTGTGCCTCGTCAAGAATTGTAAAGTTATAACAACAATAACAATAAAATATCTATGCTATCATAATAGAATGGAGAATAAAAGCTGATGCTTTATGGCAACAACCAATCCGACCCAGCCAAGCGAGCAGGATATAGAGAAGATGGTAAGGGACTATCAGATGGTCCAGGAACAGCTGAGGGCAGCGGCCCTACAGCTCGACCAGATGCAGAACGTAAAGGCTGACCTCGAGAGGGCAAAGGCCGAGATAGAGAAGTCGACGGGGAAGGTCTACATATCAGTCGGCAGCGTGATAGTAGAGACAACTAAGGAGAAGGCGCTTGCTGACGTGAAGGAGAAGGCCGAGGTAACCGACGTGAGGCTCCAGTCGTCCAGCAAGCAGTACACAGAGCTCAAGACAAGGGAGAAGCAGCTCGGAGAGAAGATCACGCAGATCTACCAACAGGGAAGGGGAGCCCAGGGAGCCCAGTGAGCATGAGATACTTCGACGTTGTAGGGATAAGCGGCGGAGTTGACAAAGGACTTGCAGCGAGGCTCGGATTCTCAAAGGTGCTGGTTCTCGGAAGCGACATAATCCTCTCGGACAGGCCGCTCCATGGGAGAAAGTGTATAGTCGAGAGCTCCGACCAGGGAACGCTGATAAAGTCGCTCAGGGACCCGAGCGTGATCGGGATAAAGATACCGGACAATGAGATAGACGGGAAGGTAATAGCAGCGGCAGCGGATGCGGAGAAGCCGATCGTGATAGATCTCAGTCCGTTGTTCTCGCAGCAGTGGAGGGACCGGCAGAGGAGCATAGCGAGGCTCAGGGGCCTGATAAAGGAGGCCACAAGAGCCGGGGCAGAGTTCATCGGCATCTCGAATGCAAGAAGCGCCAATTATCTTCTCTCGATAGGGCAGATGCTGGGGATCCTCGGGCTCATAGGCATGGACGTCAATAGGGCCAAGGCGACCATGGAGAAGATTGGTGAGTATCTTGATAATTAGGAGGAAGTCGCGGTACATTCTGGTCGAGGCATCGCGCGACATAGACTTGTCTGACAGGCAGGTCCAGGCAGATCTGTCGGAAGGAATAAGCAGGGTGATAGGGAACATAGGCCACGTAAACGCGTCGCCTAAGGTGATGGCGCAGTTGAACCCTAGACTGTTCATACTGCGTGTCTCAAGGGGGTTCGAAGGCGATGTGATAATCGCCCTGGCATTCACGAAGGAGATCAAAGGAAGTGAGATAGGCCTCTACACGATAAGAACTTCGGGAAGCATGCTAAGGCTTAAGGAAGTGGCCGCATCGCAGGATGCCCAATAGGGGTTATGCAAGGCGGGCCTCTTTGAGCACTACCCTGCCTTCTGGAGGAAGGCTCCTTAGGTCTCTGTTCAGCCTCTTTATATCAAGTTCCGTCATCATATCCCTTGTCCTGCGCGATAATTCGCCTTCGGCAGGAGGCCTTGGCGGGGTCTCGCTATGGTGTACATAGTACTCATAACGGTTTCCCACTTTGATGACCTCCCCTCTCCCATAAGTTATTGCAATCTGTTCCACCTGCCCATCAGGCCGCCTCTCATAAAGGGTATCCGAATATACGCCGTCATGCAAGATGATCCTCTTTATTCCTGTAGGCAGCACTTCGGGATCAGCCGCATCTCTACTGACTCTTCGCACCTCCTCCAGAGAGCGCCTGTCATCAGACAGCGCAAATACCTGATAATCGCCTGTACGCATGAGGCTTCCTGGCGACATCCTTCTTATATCTCCTATCCTCTGCGGCATCTCATCGATGAATACGTGCCTCAAACTGGCTCTACCTCCGGTCTGCATAATATCTCCACACAGTAAGCTTGCGGCCCAGCCTTAATAAGTGTTTTCTTGATCTAAGAACCGGCTCCCAAACCTGACAAAGATTAATATTATTATCTATAGCAATACATAGTTACTAATCTTTGGTGATAAGTGTGAAGATAAGTGATTTGAAAGCAGGCGCGAGCAGCGTAGAGATAGAAGCCACAGTAACAGAAAAGTCAGAGCCTAGGGAGGTCATAACAAAGTACGGAAAGAAGCTTAATGTTGCAAAGGCAACCCTTAAGGACGACAGCGGAAGCATAGTCATCTCCCTCTGGGAGAAGGACATTGACTCGATAGGCCTTGGTGACAAGATAAAGATAACAAACGGTTACGTCAGCGAGTACAAGGGAACCCCGCAGCTCTCCACGGGAAAGTACGGGAAGATAGAGGTCCTCGAGAAGGGAAGCGGAGAGGCCCCGGAAGCGGAGGCGAGCGAGCCTGCGAGCGAAGAGTTCAACGAGTAGTCGAATCTTTTCCTAACACAGACTTCTCAATCATGCAAATTCCTGGATTAGGCGAGCCTGGCCTCACGTTTCCTCCAACCTGACTTCCTCCTTGCCATGTTACACCTCTGAAAACCGAGCGTAACCTTATATAAGGACAGAACCAAGGGTTGGATAGGAAGGGGCACAATTATCTGTGCGATGAGATTATGGCGAGAGGGCCCAGATTTCTAGAGAGACTAACGGAACAGGAATCAGAGTTAGTGATAAAGGCCAGAGGCAACGTCAGATACGGGTTCCGGGAATTCAACGAAGCAAGGGATCACAGAGACGCATGGAGGGGAGTCACAAAAGACAGTTTTTACTACAGCAAACTGCACTACCTATGGCAAACAGCAGAGGAAAATTTTACGCGGGCCCTCAAAGCTCTAAAAGAACTGTCAGAATCCACTATTGATGATGGGGTTAGGGCCGAGGCCCTTAGGTCTATAAGGCGAATAGACAGCATGAGGGGCAGAGTTAAAGAAGCAGCATCACTGGTAGGCAAAGTGCGCACATCGGAAGTCACCCCGCAGAGAAGGTACCTCTGACGTAAGCCACAGGGGTTGCGGGATCCGGCGCAGGTCCACACGCGCTACAGAGCGACGTTGAAAGGGCAGCTGTCAGAAGTCTACCTCTATTTTCTCTCCAATCTGGGGGGCGTGCGCCTCAAATCCTTCGAGCCTTAGGTTCTCCGCCAGGTTCTTGCTGTTGTCCCTGTCCCCGTGGACGCAGATCACGGTCTCTGGATTCGTCTCCCTGATGTACTTGTACAGATCGCTCTTGCCGCAGTGGGCAGAGAAGTCGTAGAACTCGAAAGGAGTCTGTATCCTGACGTGCTTCCCGTCTATGACAAGCGGCTTGTGCTCCACCAGGTTCCTCCCGTTCGTTCCCTCTACCTGATATCCTGTAAGAAAGATCTTCGAGTTGCGGTTCAACCGCGTTATGTAATTAAGCACTGGCCCTCCGGTAAGCATCCCCGCGGTGGTGACTATTATGCTCCCACCTCGCATCGCCTTCTTCCTGTCGTTGTTATTGTCTATCCAGCCGACGTTCCCTATCGCCCGGCCGAGAAGATCGCTGTCGTCGATCTCATGGGGGTAACGCATCACGATCTCAGTTGCGGCCCTTGCCATCCCGTCTATGTATGCGCGGTCCGCTAGCCCCTCCTTCTCAAGGATCGCAAGTATCTCCTGGGCGCGTCCCACGGCGAAGGCCGGCAGGAGAGCTATCCCTCCAGACCCTATCACCTCCCTTATGTCCGAGGCCAGCTTCTTTACAAGCTCATCCCTGTCCGGATGCTCGTCGATCGCGTAGGTCGACTCCGTTATCAGTATGTTGCTCTCTACCATGTCCGCGCCGTGCTGGAGGAGCTGCGGCGAGAGCTTGAAGTCTCCTGTGTACATCAGCTTCCTGCCCTTATTGTTCTCTATCAGGGAGAGCGCACTCCCGCTGATGTGGCCCGCGTCCCTAAGCGTCACCGTGTACTCCCCTACGTCTATCGAGTCGGAGAACTTCGCCGCAACGTAGTTGTTGAGGAAAGACTTGAGCTCCCTTTTGAAGAAGTGCTGCCCCGTCCTCTGGATCCTGTTTATCTTTATCGAGTCCTCTATCAGGAGTTCCGTAAGGTCGCGCGTGGGCGCCGTCCCTATCGCCATCGGGAATCCCGTGTTGTACAGGGCCGGGGCGTAGCCGCTATGGTCGAGGTGCGCATGGCTGAGCACGAACGCATCGACCTTTCCCGCGGGCAGCGGATACTCTGTCTTGTGGTCGAGTTTTATCCCATAGTCAAGGAGTATCCTCTTTGTTCCTTCAAGAAGGATTCCCGCGCGCCCTACCTCTCCTGCGCCGCCCAGAAACCGTATATCCAATCAAATCACAGCACTATACTCTTAGAGAAGAACGTTTTTATTGCTTGGCTTCGTTTACAATCTACTGATCCAATGCCAGAAGAGATAAACTTCCTACAACTCGCATGCCTCCTCAAGGTGAACCAGAACACTATCCTGGAGAGATTCGGGAGTGCTATAAACGCAAGCATATTCGACGCATCGAATATCGCCGGCACCCTCAAGCAGAACGCTCTCATAGACTTCACCGCATACTATCCTGGACCCAATGAAATAATGGTTACCGATGTGGGGAAGTCCCTCATTGCAGAGGCAGACGCTAAAAGCGGCGAACCGTTCGACAAACTCGACGAAGCCGTGCTAGCCCAGCTCTCTGGAGGGAAGAGGATACCTGTGGAGTTGCAGAACACGCTAAACATAAGGCCAAGGGACCTTGCCCTAAGGCTCTACAAACTCAACAAACAGGGATACCTTATCTACAACCTCAAGAGTGGCGGAGTGGACCTTCTTCTCACAGAGGCGGGATTTCTCAAGGTCAATGCGTCACAGCCTATACAAAAACCAGCAGCGCCTCAGGCGCAAATGCAGCAGCCGGTGAAGCAG
>JAJYFQ010000025.1 GCA_021785375.1 Microcaldota archaeon
TGCGCTCGGCTGGCTCGTTGAAATAAAAAAGAAAAAAAAGAGAAGCAAACAAACAAAGTCTTCTCGTTATTACTCTGGAGTGTCAGTCTCTTGTTCAGATCCTGATTCAGGGGATGCCTCAGGTGCGGGCTCCGATGGCGCAGGGGCACCCTGTGCCTCTCCGATCAGCTCGCCTATTGCGAACCTTGCCCTCACGTCAGTGACTCTTATCCTGACAGTCTGGCCCTGCTTTGCATCCTTTACGAAGATCACAAAGCCGTCCTTCTTGGCTATTCCGTCTCCCTTTGCGGCTTGCGCCTCAATGGTTACGTCTACCTCATCTCCAACCTTTACAGGCTTTGGAAGGAAGTAATTAGGCTTCATTCCGCCTCCACCTCTCCTGTCTCCTCTGTCGCCGCGATCTCCGCGGTCTCTTCCGAAATCTCGCATTCAATTTTCCTCTGTAGAACTAGCGCTTTAATACGCTTTACTACCTGACGGTATATTGTGAGTTCTGATTTATAAATCTATGCCCTCTACTCCGAGAGTAGCCGGCCCTGGTCGTGCTACTTGCCGGCCGTTTGCACCCTCTTCGTCTCTCCAAACATGGCCCTCCAGCTGTCTTTGCCTCTGGGGCTCCTGAATGGCGGGAGATCCCACGCGCCCACGTTCCTGACAACCGTTTCGTCGTCCTCCCTCCCCCTCTTGGTCTCCTGCATCTTTACTATCATTCCTTCTTCAGTCCTTCGTACGTCGATCACCTGCATGGGCCTGCCTCCCCTGCGCTCGGACTCCCTCGCCATCTCGACTATTACCCTGTCGCGCTCTGTAGCCGAGAGCGCCGCACCTATGCTTGACGCGCTATTGACTCTTGCTGTAATCCTGCTGCTCATTGCACCATCCCTACCCCTCTCTCAAACCACCATTATAAACCTTCCCTAATCTATGGTCCTCCATCATGGTTGACGAGGCGCCGAAGGGCTACCCTTCCTGTAGAATGCCTTCCTGAATCCATCAAGGTTCCTGAAGATGTAGTCTGGGCCGACCTCCTTGAGCAGACCATAAGGATCGACTCCGTTGCCTACGCTGCATATGTCTATCTTGGCGAACCTCGCAGTGAGTATGTCCGAAGCCATGTCGCCTACGTAAACGCTCTCCTCCTTCCTTTCACCGAACTTCTGCACTATCACAAGAAGACCGTGGGGGTTAGGCTTGTACTTGGTTATTGAGTCTGCGCTGAGCACGAAGTCCGCGTACTTGATCACGCCAAGCATCCTTGTCTCCTTGATAAGCCTGTACTGGGTGGAGTCGCTGAAGATCGCAACCTTCTTGCCCCTCCTCTTGAGGTCCTTGAGAAGCTCTATCGCTCCGGGTTGGAGCCTCGGCCTGGTGAAGTGCGAATATGTATCGTAGATCCGCGCGTAGAGCCTATTGACTTCTTCCTTGACCTTCAGGTTCTTGACCCTCTCAACCTTGTAGTCATCGGCGTGCTCCCTGATGTACTTGATATCGTACCTCCTCTTGAAGAGCCTGCTCAGCTTCACCAGTGAGGTCGATGTGCTTAGGGTGCCGTCCCAGTCGAAAATGTAGAGTTTGTAGGCGGCAATGCGCTTGGCTACCATAGGGTTATTTAATATTATCAAGTAAATAAAAAGGTATGTGATGAGACAGGTGATCGCTGAGCTTTTGCGATGACGATCGGTAGGCGGTCTGAACTACTATCCTGTTTTTGTGTGTGGATTGGAATGTCTGCTAGTGGTCAAACTGTTATGGAGAGGCTGCATAAGAACGGCATAACAGCCACTGACATAGCAACCCAGTTCTGGTGCGAGCGCCAGATGGAGTTGAACTGCCTGCACAAACCTGCGCCTACCAAGGCTATGGAGAAGGGCTCCCGCATGCACGAGGCATGGCAGCTCAAGGTGCGCGTGCCCATCGCGCTCGAGCCCCGCTCCTATCCTGATTTCCTGTACAAGACCGCGTACGAGAACTACATGACGATCTCGTCCCTCAGGGAGAAGGGCGTGGGGCGTGAAGTCATGGTCTACGGCTCCCTAAATGGATACAGAGTCAGCGGGAAGATAGACGAGCTGAGGATGAAGGACGGAAAGGCCACCATAGTCGAGGACAAGACCGTCAGGCAGGGCATGCCGATTGACGAGCCGCACACAAGGCCGCACGTTGTGCAGATAATGCTCTACAGGAAGCTTCTTGAGGATATAAGGAGCAGGAGCTACTCGTACGAGAACTTCGCCAACGTCTTCAGGCTCAAGGGATCGAAGCTCACTGACGATTTCGTCAAGGACCTGAAGGAGCTGAAGCTTAAGGAGGAGTACCTCGGCCTTGAGGGAATGTGGATGAAGATGTTCAACGAGATGTACTCGATGCCGGAACTGAGCGATGAGCTCCACATACGGTACGTTGACCGTTACAGGAACGTCGACGTCAGCGAGATCACGGTGCGGTATGACCGCGAGGCGCTCGGCAAGAATCTCATGCACGCCATGCAGTACTGGAGAGGTGAACGCGAATCCGCCCCCGTAATCGAGGCTGAGAACTGGAAGTGCAAGCCGTGCAAATTCTTCGGGAAGGAGTGCAAGGTCTGGTGGACAGGTGGTTGAATGCTTGAGATAAAGGGAGAACTTACGAAGGACGGGCTGAGAGAGGAGTTCTCTAAGAATGCCGACAAGTACTACAAGGTCGCTCTCTTCGACAGGGAAGGCTTCACCAGGATGCAGTGCAGGATCTGCAAGAAGAACTTCTGGAGCGTTGCAAAGAGGGACACGTGCGAGGACTCGTCGCACACTGAGTACAGCTTCTTCAAGACAAAGCCTGTCAACATCGGTTACGTCGAGTTCTGGAAGAGGTTTGCGGACTTCTTCAGGAAGAACGGGCACGCGGAGATAAAGAAGTATCCTGTAGTCAGCCGATGGAGAAAGGACCTCTACTTTACAATCGCAAGCATACAGGACTTTCAGAGAATAGAGGCGGGCAAGATGGGCTTCGAGTACGCAGCGAACCCGCTCATAGTTCCGCAGATCTGCCTCAGGTTCGGCGATATAGAGAACGTGGGGGTCACGGGAAGGCACTTCACCGGGTTCATGATGGCAGGACAGCACTCATTCAATTATCCAAAAGAGGGATACTGGAAGGACCGCTGCATAGAGCTGAACTACGAGTTCATAACGAAGATTCTTGGAGTCAAGAAGGGGGATCTCGTTTACTCAGAAGACGTCTGGGCCATGCCTGACTTCTCCGAGTTCGGTCCGTCTCTCGAGAGCTTCGCCAACGGATCGGAGCTGGTCAACAGCGTCTTCACCGAGTTCGAACTCGTCAACGGGAAGATCAGGGAGCTTGAGGGAAAGGTCGTCGACGTGGGCTGGGGATTCGACAGGCTGCTCTGGTTCTACACCGGATACGACAATGCCTACGAGGCCGTGTTCCATTCGATACTAGAGAAGGTGAGGAAGAAGACCGGAAAGGACTTCGAGACCGATGCGTTCAAGAAGTTCGCAAAGGTAGCCGGAGAACTTGATGTCGACGTACTGAAAAATGCGAGGGAGAGGGAGAAGGAGCTCCTGAAGAAGGTCGGACTGACACTGGAGGATTACGAGAAGAAGGTAAAGCCGGTACAGGGCCTCTATGCCGTGTTCGATCACACAAGAACACTCATGTTTGCAATCGCCGACGGCGCGCTCCCATCGAACATCGGCGGGGGGTACAACCTAAGGATAATACTCAGGAGGGCGTTCGACTTCATAGAGCGATACGACCTCGGAGTAGAGCTCACCGATGTGGCAAGGCTGATAGCGGAGGACCTCAAGCCTCTGTATCCCGAACTGATGGAGAGCCTCGAGGCAAAAGAGTTCGAGACTGTTGTCGGGATAGAGAAGGAGAGGTACAACAAGAGCAAGGACAATGCAAAGCAGATCGTGAGCACCATTATCGGAAAGGGGAAGGAGATAAACATCCAGCAGCTCAAGACTCTCTACGAGAGCAATGGCATAACCCCCGAGTTCCTGACAAGTGCAGCTGCAGCGAAGGGGGTAGAGTTAAATCTCCCCGAGAATGTCTACGAGAGCCTCATAGAAGGTGATCTCGTAAAGAAGGAGAAGCAGAAGAAGTCAGGCGTTCTCCTTCCAGAGGGCCTAAAGCCAACAAAGCAGTTATACTACGAGTTCAAGACAGAGGCGAAGCCTAAGGTCCTGTTCGTGAAAGGAAAGTACGTTGTCTTCGACGAGACTCCTTTCTACCCGGAGGGCGGGGGGCAGGCTGCGGACAGGGGAAAGATAAACGGCATCACCGTGACCGACGTCCAGAAGTATGGGGACGTGATAGTCCACACGATGGAGAAGGATGTTGGTTTCAATGTCGGTTCGACAGTCGATGCGCAGGTTGACAAGGATGCGAGAAGAAGGCTCACGGCGCACCATACTGCTACGCACCTGATAAGCGCATCTTCGAGAAAGTTTCTCGGAAGGCACGCCTGGCAGGAGGGAACGAGAAAGGAGCCGGAGAAGGCACACATCGACATTGCGCACTACGACAAGTTGAGCGAGGAGGAGCTGCGGGGCATAGAGGGCGTTGCGAATGGATGGATATTCAACGGGATAAAGGTCGAGGCGAACTACATTCCAAGGGGAGAAGCAGAGGAGAAGTACGGATTCGAGATCTACCAGGGCCACGGAATACCTACAAAGACGATGCGGATAGTCACGATAAAGGACAAGACCGGGAAGGTCCTTGACGCGCAGGCCTGCGGGGGCCTGCATGCGATAAACCAGGAGAGCATACTCGGGATCGTCAAGATAATAAACTCGTACAGGTCGCACGATGGAATTGTCAGGATAGAGTTCGTTGCCGGACCTTCCGGACTCGACTACTTCGACAAGGAGGACGCGGAGCTCCATGAGGGCTCAAGGCTTCTCAATGCAGAACTATTCAGGATCCACGACAAGATAACGGAGGTCAAGAACGAGCAGCAGGCAAACCACGACAGGCTCAAGGCATACGCAAACATGCTTGCTAAGGAGACTGCAAATTCGCTCAGGGGGGTGCAGATGATCGACAACGAGGTCGACTTCGCCAAGGATGTCATGAGGAAGATAGCCGACCAGCTTGTCAGCGAGGACAGCAGCAGGGTCGTAATACTCAGGAACAAGGAGAATGAGATCATATGCATAGCCGGGGAGGCATCGGGCAAGAGCGCGATAGAATATCTGAGGGAGAAGATCAAGGGAAGGGAGTTCACTGGAGGCGGAAGCAAGAAGTATGCCGAAGGAAAGCTGAAATAGCGGTATTCCAATGTCGAATCTACTCTACGAAGTAATATTATACCCTATAATCTACATATGGCCTGCCTATGTCGCGAACGGCGCCCCGGTGCTATTCGGCAAAGGCAAGCGGATGCCACTCGACCTCAACAAGAAGGTGGGGGGCAAGCCGATATTCGGGAAGCACAAGACAGTAAGGGGGCTCATAGGCGGACTGCTCTCCGGTTTCATCATGGCCGGGGTCGAGTCGCTATTCCTGCCGTACATGCTCTATGTGGGAATCGCACTCACGATAGGTGCGCACATAGGCGACCTGCTTGGGAGTTTCATAAAGCGGAGGATGAACCACAAGGAGGGCGCACGACTCTTTGTCATAGATCAGTACCTCTTCCTGATAGCGGCACTGGCCGTGGCCTTCCCGCTCGGCTATCTGCCGAACATCTACGGGATCGTCTTCCTTTTCATACTTACCGGGATACTCCACCCACTTACTAACTTCCTTGCGCACAGACTGGGAATCAAAAATGTGCCGTGGTAAGGTTATTGCAATGGAAGGATCTGCAAAGCAGAAGGTTCCTGGCGGAAAGCTCCTGTCGATAAAAGTGAAGTACGGAAAGAAGGTGGAGAAGATAGAGATCCTCGGGGACTTTTTCCTGTATCCTGAAGAGGCATTATCAGAGATAGAGAAGAGCCTGACTGGAATAGACACAAACCTTGCTGAGAACGAGATCACAATTATGGTACAATCTGTTGTCGATAAAGAAGGTGCAGAACTCGTCGGAATAACTCCTGAGGCAATAGCAAGTACACTTAGATCGGCGATAAAGAATGGAATGGAGAGTAATAGCGCTTGAGGAGCACAGTGCGTGCCTCAACATGGGCATAGACGAGGCCATACTTGAAGGGATAAGGGACGGAACGTCGCCGCCTACGATGCGGTTCTACAAGTGGAAGCCCGGCGCCGTATCTATAGGTAGATTCCAGAGCATGCGCGATGAAGTAAACATCGAGAGATGCAGGGCCCTCGGAATAGACTGTGTCAGGAGGATCACGGGAGGTGGGGCGGTGTACCACGACCAGAAGGGCGAGATAACGTACAGCATGATCGCTCCGGAGAGTCTGCTGCCAAAGGGCATAAGGGAGAGCTACAGGGAGATCTGCGGCTGGATAATAGAAGGGCTCTCGACAATAGGGATAAAGGCCGAGTTCGCTCCGATAAACGACATACTCGTCAACGGGAAGAAGATATCCGGGAATGCGCAGACGCGGAGGAACGGCGTTGTGCTCCAGCACGGAACGATACTCTACGATCTCGACATAGGGACCATGTTCGGGGTCCTCAACATAAGCAAGGAGAAGATATCCGACAAGATGATAAAGAGCGTAGAGGAGCGCGTTACAAGGGTGCTTGACTACTCTGACGTGACACAGGAGAAACTTTATTCTGCGTTGTTAAGCGGTTTCGTCAAGGGTAAGGATTACACTGTAGGCACGCTTACAGGGACTGAGACTGAGAGGGCGAATGAACTCTCCAAGATCTATGGAAGTGATAAATGGAACTTTAGCAGATGATCATCTACTAATCTTTATCATAGAGCCTATGAAGAACTCGCCTGCCTTGTAGGAGCTTCTGACGAATGGCCCTGCGGCTACGTACTTGAATCCCATTTCGAGGCCCGCCTTCCTGAACTGGTCAAACTTCTCCGGCCTCACGTACTCCCTCACCTCTATGTGGTGCTTGCTGGGCCTGAGATACTGCCCCACCGCAAGAAAATCGACGCCAGCGCCCCTGAGGTCTGACATTGCCTGTGCAACCTCCTCGTCTGCTTCTCCTATCCCGAGCATCATCGCCGATTTGGTATGGATTCTCTTGTCCAGCGCCTTTACGTCACCGAGAACCTTCAATGATTTGTCATAATCAGCGCGCCTGTCCCTGACCTGCGGGCTTAGCCTTCTTACGGTCTCGATGTTATGGCCCACCACGTCTGGTCTCGCCGCAACTATCGTCTTCAGGCACTCAATGTCGTCATTAAAGTCCGGTATGAGAAGCTCCACTAGCGTATTCGGATTCTGCCTCTTTACCTCGGTGACGCATCTTGCAAAGTGCGTCGATCCTTGGTCCGGCAGGTCGTCCCTGCATACTGAAGTTATCACCACGTAGCCGAGCCCCCACTCCTTTATTGCAGAGCCGAGCTTCTCAGGCTCCGCCATATCGACGTTTATCCCCTTTGCGCTCTTAGATACCGCGCAGAACCTGCATCCCCTCGTGCAGAGGTCTCCAAGGACCATGAAGGTTGCAGTGCCTCCGCTCCAGCAGTCGGTTATGTTGGGGCAGTGCGCCTCTGTGCATACTGTATGGAGTCCCAGGCTGCTTACAGTACCTTTTATCTTGTCATATTTTGCAGTCGATGCAGGCCTTATCGAGAGCCATTCCGGTAGCACTTAACCACGATATCCTAGCTCCGCCAAGCTATAAAAAGTCTTCAGAGTTCCTTGAGGACGTCGTATATGGTTATTATCCCTATCGCCTTGCCCTTCTCCACCACAAGCACGGCACTCCAGTCCTCAAGGATCTTCCTTATCCTTGCAACGTCTGTCTCCTTTCCCACCCTGGGTATCTCCATGTCTATTATGTCTCCTACTTTGATCCTGTCGATCTCCTCTGGGTTCTGTGTCGCTATGCTCATAAGCCTCTTCTGAGAGACTGCACCCATTATGTTCCTGCTCCTGTCAAGGACCGGAAGCTGCGGGAAGTCATACTCCTTCACAAGCCCGATCGCCTTCGCGACGGTGTCATCCGGGCTGGCGCATACGATCCTGCTGTGCATTATCTCGGCCGCGGTCTTGATAAGGAGCCTCCCCTTTGTGTCTATTGCCGACAGATTGTCCAGCGTAGTGATTACCTTGAAGACAGTGCCATAACTAGGATTCATCCTGTCTATGTCCCTCTCCAGCCTGGCTATGGTGCTCTGGCTGAGGTGAAGGAGCGTTGCGAGCTTCTTCTGACTTATCCCGAGCGCCTCCCTCTTCTCCTTTATCCTATTCGCTAT
>JAJYFQ010000026.1 GCA_021785375.1 Microcaldota archaeon
TGGAGCGTGAGCGGCCTGAGCCTGGTGCCCTCTCCCCCGGCGACTATTACGGCAGTGGTGACCTCCTTCTTCTCATCCAAAAAATGACCCCGATGACCGGCAGTAGGACATGGCAAGGAAGATTAAAAAGGCTTTCAGGGCGATGCGTTGGCGCACGCAGGGCATCGGGACCGGAGGGCCCTGAGTTGCAAAATAACAACATTCTGTCCGGTTTAGAGTCTCCCAGCAAATGTATTTATAGATGAAGAACCATGGTATGTGTGTAATCCTAAGGCGAGATCCATGACAGATAGCGGAGAGTATCCTTCAGAGAGCCCCAACAACGTAGTGTTCAAGTCGTTTGCCAGAAACCCTGACCATCCTGCCGGAAGGCAGGCGGATATAGGGGTTACGGTGGCGATAGGCTGCATGGACCGGCGCCTCGTCTCCATACTGAAGCTCTTCGGGGACACGTCAACCCCGCTGGGATGGAGATTGGGGCAGCTCGACTCGTTATTCAGGGACGAGTACAGGGGGAGCGGGGCCAAGGAGTACCACCTCGTGCAGAAGCTGCTCAGGGAGACGAATTCCGGAACAACGATAATACTCAGCAATGCCGGGGCGAACGTGAACGGACTCGTTGAGACGCTGGACGAGATCCAACGGGCGTACGCGCGCATGGGGGGCATAAAGAAGATGATCATATTCACGCACAACACCTGCGGAGGCATGGCGGAGTTGGCCATGAAGCTGGTGGAGGGAAAGTCGGACATAATAACCAGGCACTTCGGCGCGCACGACTACGGCCCCGTCCTTGCCCGCAGGAGGGAGGGGGAGCACGACTCGAGCTCCGCGCACGGGGTCAGGGAGGTGAGGCTGGCTGTGGAGGGAATAAACCAGCGTGTGCAGGAGGGAAGGGCCATGCGGTACTGCAATAACGTTACCGGAGTGGCGATAAGGGTCGAGCAGCTCGCATCGTACGATGAGGATAGGATGCTCATGAGGAAGGGCGTAAGGTCGGAGCACTGGCTGGTGACGAACACCTATGGGATCGGGAAGTACACCCAGAGCTTTGACGGGACTCCGGAGAACGAGACCTATGGCATAGTGGGCAGGCAGAGGGACGTGCAGGTCGACCTGGCGATCGCGCAGAAGCTGGGCATGGCGGTTATGATAGACAGGAGGAAGCAAAGGGTAAGGCAAGGCAATATATAAGATAATGTATGATCCTCATACAGAAAGAGAAGGTCTTAGGAATGGACGGTTCTGATTCTGCGAACAGGCTCGTGATATCGTGCATGGACAGAAGGCTCAGCGGGTATCTCGACTCGAAGTATAACGATGGGAAGACCCTATTCCTGAGGAATGCCGGGGCGAACGTGAAGACGCTAGGAAATTCAATACTCTCGATCCTCAAGTCCAACGGGATAACGAAGGTTGTCATAGCGCCGCACACAGACTGCGGGGCGATGGGATATGTGGAGAAGGTGCTCACCGGCGCCGCAACTCCGAGTCCTCAGCTCGACGAGGCTCTCGTGAGCCAGTTCAAGGGATCGCAGCACGAGAACAGGGACGAGCTCGAGCGTGATGTCAATCCGATGACGCAGAGGGTCGAGTTCGACGATGCTGCCGGAGACTCTGCCGATGGCATAGAGGTCTCCACCGACCTGATAGAGATCTCCAAGCTCGAGATACCGGCGCATGAGGGTGAGCACATCCTGACGATCACCAGGCCATCGGCCATTCCGTACGGCGATCTGCTGAAGAGGTACAGCGGTGTAGGCATGTTCGACTCGTACTTCGTCCAGTCCGGCTCCGTGAGCGACGTCTCCCCAGACATCGAGCTCGCGATCACCGGCCTTCACATCTCGGACGTGAGGCTCGTGAGCACAGGCGGGGAGGACCTCTCAAAGGACCTGGAGTACCTGAAGGCGCAACCGTATGCATCATCTGCCCGTTTCTCGCTCCTCTGATACCGCTTGACGGTTTGGTCTGGTTGTCCACTCTCATTTTAGGAAGGAGGAGGATGTCGCTTTACATTCTGTATGGGAATATGGAGGGGTTAAATACGTTGCATTCCAATGATGGACGAGGATCTCATGGACAGTCCGTCAGAGTGTTTCATAGTCTCTATACCGACTCCGGACAACAGGGCCGTGCCGAAGAGCGTGATGGACCTGACCACCGTTGCGACGGCGCTGAACAGGAAGCTGATACTGAACGTCCAGACCGCTTCGGGCATCGCGAACGGAAGGCAGAAGTGCCTCAATGCGATCAGGGATCTCTTTCCCGGAGAGGAGAGCGCCTACACCTTCTGGCTGGACTCCGACATATGCATAACGTACCCGAACCAGATAGCGGACTTCGTCCTCGAGGCGGAGAGGTCCGGGCTCTCGTTCACCGCGAACTACCACGCGATAGACAACAACACCGGGAAGATATGGAACACAGTGAAGAAGTCTGGTGAGGAGAGCTACACCGACGATGAGCTTAAGGCAGCGAAGCCCTTCGAGCTCAGGTGCGCGTACGCCGGCCTTGGGCTCTGCTATGTGAAGGCGCCGCTCTCGTACAGGTTCAGGACCGAGGGGCATGTCCTGGAGGACCACCTCTTCTTCAAGGAGAATCCCGGGATAGACCTGAGGTACGTGCCGATCCCCAACTACCACATGAAGACCGTCTATATCTGACCGCAGCACTTATCGACCCTGCTATCCGTTTAAGAGAGTTACTCCATCGATTCCCCAGACACGGGGCTTGCGGTCCTCAACTTCTGCAACAACACCGAGGCGATGCACATAGCGCTCTTTCTGAGGGTCATTTCGATATGGAGTCGCACGTGCTCAGAGATGGCATCTCTGCAGTAGCAAAGAACAGGCGGACAAGATCATACGAATTCCGGTTCATGCCGCTTAGACATCCCTGTAAGAGCATCCGCAACATTCCTGAATTATCAGAATCATGGTCCGATTCGGGCATGACGGGATTTGAACCCGCAGCTTACGGCTCCGCAAGCCGCCGTGCTATCCAAGTTACACCACATGCCCATGGCATTAGACTCTTTCCGCTCGGTCTATTTATATGTAGCGTTTTTGTTTTTGTCGATATAGGGGACGGAATTGCCGTCGAGCCGATGACCCGAAACGGGACGATTTTGGACAAAAGTCTCGTCGTATTCCCATGTATTTGATGACGGCACCGTCGAGAAACAGGTATATAAACACATACGTCGATATGAATATCAGGTGAATTGAATGGCAGAAAGATTGACAAAGGAGAAAGTGGACAGGGAAGACGGATATCTGTACTACCTCGGTAAGGACGGATATGCGTGGAGGACACCAATGAAGAACAACCCTAGGGGAAGAAAGTCCAAGGTTGGAAGCGAGAAGGTCAGGAGAGAGGAAGGATTCCTCTACTTCATAGACAAGAGCGGATACGTAGCAAGGACCAAGATGAACAGGAGGGGAAGAGTCTCAAGAAGGAGATAATCCCGCAGCCCGGTTTACGGTCTAGGTCTTTTTTTTCTTTTCCTTTTTTCTTTTTCTATTCCTTTATTTCTTATTCTTCTTCTTTGTTTTTGCCTTGTGGTCAGAGTATGGCCAGTCCATGGGCCTCTACGGATTTCCCCTCATGCGCAGAAGGCCCATCAGGCCGAACAGGACCGCCGCAACTCCGATGAACGTATAAACTACGCTATCGAACTGCAAACCCCTCGTCGTGAGGCTCTGGCCAGGATCGCGCGGGTTGTAGTAGAGGCCGAAGGTCCATCCGGAAGTCAGTATCGTGCTTGATACGGTCGTTTCACCATAAAACGTGCTCCCATTGGCCGTATAGCTATAAGTGAGAACTGTCGGGTGGTTGCAGGTTCCGCGGTTGCATTGGGTAAGCACGCTGGAGTTCACTACGGTTGCAGTGTCAGAGGGCCAACTTGAACTCGCAATCTCCTCAATCATCAATGGGACCCCATAGATGACAAGGGCAAGACCGAACAGGATCAGCAGCGCAAGAAAGGCAAACGTGCTTTTTCTTCCCAATGGCATAGTAGCGCTTACCTCGGTGTAGTATAAAACATTTTCGCTTCAACTCCTCGGTCCGTGCCGTGCGCTACCCGCCGGATCCGCTCCCGAACCTGTTCTCGAACATCGCGGCGCCTACGGAGTTCAGGTCCCTCTCCGAACGCCTCAGCCTGAAGAGCGCCTCGCAGGACTCCCTCCACGCGTTGTCTATTGCGCCGATCACGTGCTCCACAGCTTCGGTCTCGGCGTTCACGCCGAAGAGATCAAGGCGGTGCCTCTCAACCTCATCCGCCATCAATTCCCACGCATCCGAGAGCCCGCAGCCGGAGACCTTCTCGAACATGGGGCCCAGCTTCTCGATGCCCTCCATGAACTCATCCGGAGCTGCCGTGCTCGAGACAACCGTCCTCCTGAGATCATCGAGCAGAACGATCATCCCTGACAGGATATCGCCGTCCCTCTTCATTATCTCCAGCATGTCGGAGTTGAGCCTGATCTCCTCGTCGGTTATGCCCGACCTATCCCTGGCAAGCTTGATCATCCTGGCAATGAGCCTGCCCCGCTCGTCCATTCCCTGGGGCTCCTCTTCGGGGTCCCTGCGGAGCTCCCCGAGCCTTATGTTCCTCACCCTTGCGAAGTTCCTTATCGCATCGACGCACTCCGCAAAGCCTCCCTCCTCGGCCAGCCCCGAAGCGTGCTCCATCACCTCGATGGCATTGTCCGAGCTTGTCAGGAAGACGTTCACGGCGTCGGCCTTGCCGTATAATGCTGCCAGCTCAAGGTAGCTGAATCTGACCATGAAGGTCTCTCCGCTGGCGATGTCATGTGCAGGAACCCCGACCTTCCTCTCCAGGTCGGCGCCCCTCTCCACCATGAGCCTGCACATCGCACCGTCGCTCATCACGACCGCGTAGTCAAGCGGCGCAGTGAGGCCCGCGACCAGCTCCGGCATGGCTGCGTTCACGCTCACTCCCGCGTCAAGGACCTTTCCAACGAGCTCCGTGCTCCCGGAATCGATCGCACATGCCAGCAGCGTGTGGCCGTGGTCGTTAGACCTCCTGGCAATTGAGGGGTGGTTCTCTATCGCGTTTATCGCCTTCCCTATCTCCTTCCTCTCGACCATCCTGAGTATGCTCCTCTCGAGTAGGGACTGCTGCTTCTGGGTAACCATATTATCATCATTCCCGCGCGCCCCTCCACGGGTGCAACTGGCGGTAGAATCGATAAAAAGAGTCTGCGTCCAGCTATTTAAAGATGCTCTAAGCTTTTGGAGACCAGCCCAGCTGAAGGGTCGTTAAAATAAAAAAGAAAGAGAGACCACGGGCAAAAAGCCCGATGGTCCTTTTTGAAACTTATTCCGCTGCGGTTATGACGTCTTTATGGTTATCGTGCCTAGCTTCACGATCAGCGCATTCGCTGCAGGGAAGTTAGTCGACACGCTTGTGTAGTTGTACCATAGCGTTCCCGCGAACGTTGCTCCGATCGAGTTAGGGCTGAATGCGGCGCCGTTCGTGCCGTAGCATGTCAGGCCGCTGACAGAGACCTGCTCACCAGGTGTGAGTGAGATCGAGTTTGCCTGGTTGCCCGTCGTCGTTATGACGTTGCCGTTCGAGGTGACGTAGTACCACGGGTTGCTGTTTCCTGATACAGGAAGCCCTGCACCATTCGAGACCTGTGCGCATGCGAGCGCAACGTTGTACTGCACCGAAGCGGTGTTCTGTCCTAGCGTGAAGCTGAGCAGGCCGGTGGATGTCATCGTAGGGGTCTGGCAGAGGTACCCTGATACTGGTATACAAGCTGTTCCAAGCGATGCTGCTCCGTTGAAGATTCCGAGGTAGTACAAGACACCGAGGACTACGGCGATGATTAGGATCGCCCATCCATAGGTCATCAGGTACTCCATAGCGCTCTGTAGTCTAAACTTTCCCATGGTATTCATCTATACCTACCTTTTTTCCAGTCTCTAATAAAACATATAGCTATTTAAATACTGCTATAACTCCTCTTCCCTCTGCTCTCAAGGGAGACGAGCTCGCTTATCGTGCTCTCTATCTGTATCCTTGCTACATCCTGTTTCCTCCTGAAGTCGGGAACGAGTGAGCTCGCGAACCTGAAGTGCACCGTCGAGTCGTAGATCTCGAGCATCATCCTGTAGTACCTGTCAGCTTCCCTGAGGTTCCCCTTCCTCATCTCCTCGAACGCCTCCCTCTTCAGCTCGCCCACCACGTCCATCATGCCGAGGAGGTACGGCACCTCGGTCTCACCGATCTCCCTGATCGCTGGGATCCCGCGCTTATTAATTATACTATAAAGGAGCATCGCCTCCGTGTACTCCTGGTGGGCCTGCATCGAGTAGTGCTCCATTCCCTTCTCTATCCTCCTGAGCTCCCTGACCATGACGGACATCTCGGCAACGAGCTTCTTCGCCGTTGGAAGATCCCGCGTGTGCATCGCTGTCATGGACTTGCCTGCAGTCCTTATCAGGCTCCTCGAGAGGCCCATGACCTTCTCGAACTGCGACTCAAGCTCAGTGATCCTCTTCTCTATGCGCTTGCTCTCCTCTATCATTCAACCACCTTTCCAATACGGTTCTCTCTACCGCTCCAGAATATATATTGATTTGCATACCCTGCCAGCGGCCCCCATCTCCTCTCCGCGAACCTGCGTATCTCCCTGACGCTCCTCTTCCTGCCCCTGAAGTACGCCGTCTCGACGACCCTCTTGACCCAGACGTCGACCGGGAAGGCATCGAGCTTCTTGTATCCGAAGAGGAGTATGCAGTCCGCCACCTTCTCGCCTATGCCGTGCAGGCCCATCAGCCTCTCCTTTGCCTTGCCGTAGTCAAGGTCGTCTATCTCACCAAGGTCCACGGTGGAGCCACACTCCTGCGCGACCTTCCTTATGTACTTGTCCCTGAATCCGGTGCCGCACGCCCTTATCTCGGAGAGATCCGCATTCGCGAGCGTCTCCGGTCTGGGAAACGACCTTACGGTGCCATCCCCGATCTCCAGCTCCTCCCCGAACCTCTCCGTGAGCCTTCCGACTATGCCCCTGATCCTCTTGATGTTGTTGAACTGCGAGATGACGAAGCAGAGCGTGGTCTCCCACGGGTCGTTCTCCGTTATCCTCAATCCGCGGAGCTCTGTTATCGCCGCATTCATGTAATCATCAGTGTCGAGCTCCCCGTATATCTTCCTCATGTCGTCCCTGAGCCCGAATCGTTTTATCAGCTCCTGCCTTGCCGTGTTGTCTGTGTACCTTCCCCAATGCGAGTACGAGATGTGGCTCCTCTCCCCGCTCCCGAGCGCCTTCACAGTGACCCTTCCTCTGTCTGTGGTGTAAGAAAGGACATCCCTGCCATCCTTTACCGAGTAATCGGCGTAGAAGTTGAGCGGCTGTCCGCTCATTGCGGTCAGGCCGAGGCTGAAATCTTTCACAACGATCATATGAGATCATCGATCTTCTTCCTGTCCTGCTTCGTGGTATCCCTGTTCCTTACCGTCACGGTCCCGTCCTCAAGGGTCTGGAAGTCTATCGTGATGCAGTACGGCACCCCTATCTCGTCGGCCTTCGCGTACCTCTTCCCTATGTTAGCTGTGTCGGAGTAGTAGCTCGGGATCCCCTTCTCGATCATCTTCCGCTGCAGGTCCCTCGCCTTCCCGACGAGTTTCTCATCCTTCTGGAGCGGAAATACAGCGTACATGTACGGCGCCATTCCCTCGTTTAGCTTCAGGTACTTCCACTCCCTCTGGTCCTCTGCCACGGAGTTGTCGAGAAGCGCGAAGAAGAGCCTGTCCATACCGAGCGTGGCCTCGACGATCTGGGGGACCACCTTCTTCTCGTTGTTGACCACGCTGAGGTCCTTCGTCGAGAACTTGGCGTGGTTGGAGAGGTCGAAGTCCGACCTGTGCGCGTTGCCCGCCGCTTCGATGTAGCCGTAGTGCGTCCTGATCTCAAGATCGACATTGCCCCTCGAGTAGTGCGGGAGCTCCTCCCTCTCCAGCTGGCGGAACCTGTAGCTCTCCATTGGAATGCCCATCCTCGCAAGGAGCCTGTCCTCGAGGTAGATCAGGAAGGCGAAGTACGCGTTCGGTATCAGCGACTTGTCGAGGAGGCTCTTGAGCGTCTCCTCCCTCTCAGTCTCCTCCCCCGCCGCGATGAACTTTACCCTCGTGTCGAGTATGCCTTCGATCTTCAGGTACCCGAGCTC
>JAJYFQ010000027.1 GCA_021785375.1 Microcaldota archaeon
CGTATTCTACGGAACCAATCTTCTCTACGGGCTGTGGGAGCTTCTTCCAAGTCAATTTTGGCTATTGGCATGTTCCATCATCACGACTGTTCGACTTCTACGTCGGGCCTGACAATGCGGAATTAAGAACATCTTCGCCTATCAGCCTAAATGAATGGTACAATATCATAGGCACATATGATTCCGGAAACTTTGTGATGTATGTAAACGGGCAGGCCGTTAACAGCAGTACCGGATCAGGCACATCGTTAAGTTCGGACACCAGCGGTACAGTGGGTATCGGCGACGAAGGGGGATGTGCAGCCAACTTTATAGGCTACATATCAAATGCACAGATATACAACGCCTCCCTCTCCGCCGCAGAAGCAAAGGCGCTCTACATGGAGGGAATCGGCGGCGCACCTGTAATCCCGCAGAGCATCGTCGGCTGGTGGCCGCTCAATGGCAACGCGGCCGACTACTCCGGAAACAACAACAACGGCCAGTCCGTGAACGTGCAGTACACCAACACGTGGATAAACAGCTACAGCGCGCCGTGACCTACCGCATCTATCTGGCCATGCGGATGTCGGCCCTGAGCATCTCCCTTGCCATTGCCCTCTCGCCCTTTATGAGGTTCTCCGACTCGCCCGGATCCTCCCTTGTGTTGTAGAGCTCGTCCCTCATCCTGTTGTTCCTATAGTGGACCAGCTTGTAATCCCCATTGTGGATCGCTGTCGCGAAGGCGTTGTGGTGCACCTTCGCCCTGTAGATCGCGTCGGCACATCTTGACCTTGACCTGACCTTCCTGAGGAGGTACTCATCCCAGACCTCCGTTATCCCGGTGTGGTCGGAGAAGACGTACTCGTCCCTCCGCAGTGAGCCGTCGACCATGTCCATCCTGTTGTACGCTATGTCTGTGAGGCAGTCGTGGAGCGCTGTGAGGCTTACAGGCTCCCTCATCCGCTCACGGGTATTTACCTGCTTCCCGTTCACGAACCGCGCCGCTATCAGCGGAACATTGGAGATCTCCCTGTACGGGAACATGCTGTGGAACATCTGGCCGTGCTCCATGAAGCCCTGGCCATGGTCCCCGGAGAAAACAAGGACCGCGTTGTCCAGCACCCCGCTCTCCCTGAGCCTATCGATGAGCCCGCCTATCTGCCTGTCAAGGTGTTGCAGTCTCCTGTCGCAGGCCCTCTTCATCGCCTCGACCGGACCCTCCGGATCAAGTATTCCGCCAAGGTAGAGCCACTTGTCCTGCTCCACGTACTCCCTCGAGACCAGGTCGGTCGGATAGCCCTCGTGGGCCTCCATGTAGTTTATGAACATGAATCTGTTTCCTCCCGTGCTCCTTTTCAGGTACTTCCCGACAAGCTTGTTCGTGAGGCTCGCCCCCTGGTCAAGGTCCTGCGCGTTAGCCTCCTCGAAGTATATCCTGTTGAGCTTCTGCCTCAGGCCGAAGTATACCTTGTCGAACCTTCCGCGCGGTATCGCCCTGCCCACGGCGCACGAGAGGTCTATCAGCCTATTCCTAACCGTGTCATTGGCGATTAGGCTCATCACCGCCTTTATCGAGGCCTTGCTGTTCACCTTTCCGTGGCCTACGAAGACGTTGTCGCTGTACGATAGGTACGAGAACCCCTCGGTTATTCCCGTGTACTCGGTCACAAGGGGATTGTTAGAGAAGATTGCGGTATCGTATCCAAGGTAGGAGAGCTTTCTGGCGAGTGTCATCTCCCCCCTCTTTATCAGCCTCTCCTTGTCGAGGAAAGGATCGGTGTTCCTGTCAGGGTTCCTCATCCTGTCGATGTTGAGGCTTCTTATCCCACTGACGCGCCTTCCCGTGAAGAGCGAGACGTGCGAAGGGGCGGTGTATGTTCCCGGAGAGATCGCGTTTTCGTATACCGAGGCCCTGCTGCAGAGCCTGTCTATGTTAGGAAGGACCAGCCTGCCCCCGTATGCCCTGAAGTAGTCCGCCCGGGCCGTGTCAAGCATTATGAACACGATGTTGGGCCTGCCATTCCCCATTCCCTTCATGAAAGTGGTTTGTGTACGCAGTTATTAAAGTGTTGCCAAACATTTCGCAGGGACGGCCGAGAGTCATCGGTTCATCGTATCTGGCGGTACTCTGACTTGGTCGGCTTCGAGAGGTGGTACCTCACGATGTTCTCTACGTAAAAGATGAAGTATCCGAAGACGCCCCACTGCCTCACCCTCCTGACGCTCGTATGGACAAGCGCATCCTTCAGGTATACCATCCTGCCCTCCCTCTTCAGCCTGTTGGACAGGTCCCAGTCCTCGTACGTGACCATGCTCTCGTCAAAGCCGCGCACCCTCCTGAAGGCGCTTCTCCTGACGGCGAAGTTTGACCCTACGAAGCTCGGCCTTCCGATCATCAGCGTAGCCCTGACAAAGAACTTGGAGACGAAGCGGTATCCGAGCCTTATCCCGAGGGTCGCTGCCTCAAGCGGAAGTATGGGCCCCGTCGCTCCGACGATGCTCCGGTCCTTCAGCGCGTTCACGTACGTCTCCACCAGCCTGTTTGAAGGCCTCGTATCGGCATCGAGGAAGAGGAGCACCTCCCCCCTTGCCTTTTTCGCACCGAAGTTCCTCGCGCGCCCAGCCCCCCTCTTCCTGTGGACGAAGATCCTCGCGTATCCCCTGGCAATCTCGCACGTCCTGTCAATGCTGCCTCCATCGACCACTATGGTCTCGAAGTCCCTGAATGTCTGCTTCCTGAGCCCGGCTATGGCGTGGCCTATGTACTTCTCCTCGTTAAGCGCTGGTATTATCACGCTTAACTCCGGCTTATTGCCCCTCATCGATGTTTATGTGTCGCGAAAGTTAGAAATAGTTATCTTATGTCCCCGTAATCGCTCCTCGTCCTGTGCGTCAGGCTGTAGCGCAGGGCGTTTCCGGCGTGGAAAGTGAAGTACTTCCAGGCTCCCCACTTCTCCACCCTCCTGACGCTCGTGTAAGACACTGCGCCATCAACGAACACCACCTTCCCTACGCCATTGAGCCTGTGCGCGAGATCCCAGTCCTGGTAAGTGATCAGGCTCTCGTCAAGTCCGTGCACCCTCCTGAATGCCGACTTCCTCACGGCAAAGTTCGATCCCGTTATTGTGGGCTTTCCAAGCATGAACGAGAGTTTCGCCAGATAGACCGAGACGATCTTGAAACCGATGCGGTTGCCGAGCGAGGTCTTCTCGAGAGGCCTTATCGGACCAGTGGCAGCCACCACGCCCCTGTCCATGAATGCCCTGTCGTATGCCGCAAGGAGCCCTCCAGACACCGAGGTATCTGCCTCGACGAAGACGATGACATCTCCTCCGGCCATCCGCGCTGCCCTGTTGCACGCCCTGCTTATGCCTCTCTCCCGCGTCGTGCATATCCTTATTCCCCTGTACCTTGACCTTGCGATCTTCACCGTTCTATCCGCGCTGCTGCTGTCAGCAAGGATCACCTCGATGTTTTTGTAGCTCTGCCTCCTTATCGCCTCAAGCGTCCTCCCGATGTACTTCTCCTCGTTGTAAGTAGGTATTATAATACTGATTCTGACCATTTTATCATGTCCATGCTGCGGCTTTCACGAAGTACTAGGTGCACTGTCCGCAGATATAAATGTTGGGGTATTGGATGCCAGAGCGTAATATGATAGGTCCTATTGCGGCTGCAGCCGTGGGGCTCGGGGCAATAATAGGCGCGGGAATATTCGTCCTCAGCGGCACCTCCATTGCTCTCGCCGGGGCTGACGCCCTGATCGCGTTTGCCATAGTGGGCATAGTAGCGATAATCATCGCCCTTGAGCTCGCCGAGCTCGGCTCCCTGTTGCCCAACGAAAAGGGCGCATCGTACTCTTACACGTACAAGGCGTTCGGGAGCGAGCTCGGTTTCATAACAGGGGCGCTCAGGTACATGGCTCTCACCGTCTCGATATCGGCAATAGCGCTCGGATTCGGATCGTATCTCTCCAACCTTGCCTTCGGCAGCGCCGCAGGCGCGTACCCGATCATCTTCGCCATTGTGCTGATCGTGGCGCTCGCGTTCGTCAACATGCTCGGGATCAAGAAGGCGGCGCACACAGACCTCGGCCTTGTCCTGATAAAGATAGGCATACTCCTCATCTTCGTTGCGTTTGCCATAATCGTCGTGTTCTCCAGGCCCGGCGGCATTCCCTCGATCTCATTCAGCGCATCGGGGTCCGCATGGTCCAGCATCTTCGCCGCCAGCGTCGTGGTCTTCTTCGCCTACTCCGGTTTCCAGTCCATAGCCACCCTCACCGAGAGGATAAGGGGCGGGGCCAGGGGGTTCGTCCGCGCCATACTTGGCGCAGTCACTATAAGCATCGTAGTGTACGTGCTTGTCGTTCTTGCGATGCTGCTTATTGTCCCCTCGGGATCGTACCACAACCTCCTCACCGCAGATCCGCTCTCCTACGTGCTGGGCCTGGCCCGCGCTCCATCATGGTTGAGGATCCTCACCGATATCGGCGCTCTCGTGGCCACCGCCTCTGCCGCGCTCGCCATGATACTCAGCTCCTCGAGGTCGCTCTACCAGATGAGCGAGGACCACCTTCTTCCAAAGTTCTTCAGGAAGTACAACAGGAACAGGGACACGGCGGAGAACGGGATAATCGTCTCCGCAATAATCGGCATAGCGATGCTCTTCTCCGGCAACATCTATGTGATAGCGTCGATCGCCAACTTCGGGCTCATGTTCGACTATCTCCTGATAGGATTCGACGTCATGCACTACAGGCACCAAGGAGTCAAGTCGCCGTTCAGGATGCCCCTCTATCCTTATCTGCCGATAATCGCTACGGTGCTCCTGCTCCTATTCTTCACTGGTCTGACCAAGGAGGTTCTTGAGATAGGCGTCATACTCGTCATACTGCTCCTCGTCGTGTACTACACCCTCAGGGAGGTGCGCGACAAGAAAGTGGTCAGGGTCAAGCTCTTCAACTGACTGGTCACATGGGAAAGCATCTCTTCACCCTCGCTGCGGTCATCGCCCTGGCCGTTGCCGCAACAGCAACGTATCTGTATGCGGAGGCGCCTCCCAGATTCCCTGCCTCGTTCACCGTGGGCGGCACGACACACAACTTCACCGCGGTTGCGTACACCACAGCACAGCAGAAGAAAGGGCTGATGAACTCGACCGTCACGAACGGAACGTTCATGCTCTTCGCCTTCCAGAGGCCATACCGGTGGGGATTCTGGATGAAGGATACGTATGCGCCACTCGACATGATATGGGTCTACGGAAACGAGTCCGGAGGCAAGGTTGTCTATGTGCAGCACGATGCGCTTCCCTGCATAGGCTACGATCCAGGCCAGTCGAACTGCACGGTGTATACTCCCTACCAAATCGCAAACTACGTCATAGAGGCGCAGGCGGGGTTCGCACAAAAATCCGGATCACGAACGGCTCACATGTCTCGTTCGGCTATCGCACCTGAAGCTGTCAGCGCGAGGACCTGATGCCTTCTGTGAATATCTCGCCAAAGGACCTGCACAGGTATGCGGTGGCCTCCTTGACGGCGTGCCTTCCCTCCCTGGTTATCGAGTACGTGACCTCCCTGCCGCTCCTTCTTCCCTTGACAAGTCCCGATCCGTGAAGCTCCTTCAGTGCCGGATAGAGCGTTCCGGGCTTCGGCTTCTCGCCCCTCCTCTTCTCTATTTCTTCGGCGATGCCCTCCCCGTTCATGTCTCTCTTGGAGAGCAGCCAGAGTATCTGGAACGAGAGCATGCCGCGCATGTCGCAGCCCATCCTCTTTCTCATCGAGTTCACCGATCGGTATCTAATACCTCCGGGAAGATATATAAGATATCCTATATCTAATATGCATACGGGATGCCCATGACGGATAAGGTAAGGATACTGGGATTTGCAGGAAGCCTCAGGAAGGGATCGTACAACCGGATGGTGCTTGCAGAGGCAAAGAAGCTCGCCCCTCCCGGCGTGGAGCTGGAGATATTCGACCTTGATGGAATACCCGTATTCAATCAGGATTATGAGAAGCCTGACCTCATGCCGGGGCGCGTGAAGGAGTTCAAGTCGAGTATAAGGGCCGCTGCCGCGATACTAATAGTAACACCGGAGTACAATTATTCCATGCCTGGCGTACTGAAGAATGCGATGGACTGGGCCTCGAGGCCCTATGGCGACAATTCGTTCGAGGGAAAGGCGGTGGGCATAATGAGCGCGTCGGGAGGAATGACCGGCGCATCGAGGGCGCAGTACCACCTAAGGCAGACGTTCGTCTTCCTCAACATGCACGCGCTGAACCGTCCCGAGGTCATAATCCCGCAGGTGAACGAGAAGTTCGACGAGGACGGAAATCTCACCGACGAGAAGACCAGGCAGAAGATCTCGGAGTTGCTCGCGGAGCTGGCGATATTCGCGTCCAGGTTCGAATAGATCAGAAGCTTATTAATTTTGAAAAGCTGATTTTAAACAGGTAGGGCCATGGAGCTGCAGAATAAGATACTTGCGATAATGGTGCTCGGAACCCTGATGGGTGCTCTCGACACTACGATAGTGCTGCTCGCGCTTCCCACCATGACCAGCTCGCTCTCCACCACTCTTGCCTCTTCGATCTGGGTCATACTCATCTACCTTCTCGTAATAGCAGTCTCGACCACGCAGCTCGGCCGTGTCGGGGACATCTACGGGAGGGGGAAGATATTCAATGTGGGCTTCGTGGTCTTCACCATCGGCTCAGCGCTCTGCGGCCTCTCACCTTCAATAGAGTTCCTCATCGGATTCAGGGCGCTCCAGGCGTTCGGCGGAGCCCTCATGCAGGCAAACATGGGCGCCATTGTTGCGGATACGTTCGAGCCGCCAGTATCTCCCAAACGTCGGAGAGTGACTGAAAGTTCTGCTAATCCTGATATGCCAGTATTCGCTTTCTTCCGAAACGATCGCCATTATATCGTCAGAATCGTAAATAATGGCAACCAGTGATAAGTATCCGAGAACTTTGCATAGTCTTGCCACTTTCCTAAACAACGCACTCCACTTAAAACCATTTTCAGATACCATCGAGGGATTCCATTATAACAGGGAACTACTCAAGGCATCCACGATGAACACATACGTTGAAACCGTAGGAAACAGAGCCAATTCCCTTTCTGCTGCCATACACGAATCAGCATTAAAGGACATTGCAGACTCTTACATCAGCGTCATATCCGTCGTAACGAGGCACGTCGGTCTTTCTTCAAAGAACGCGATGCTGGCGTTCGACTATACCGATGAGGATTTCTATGGCGAACTCAGCAGCATGTGGATACACGGATGGACGGGAGAACACGGCGTTACAGGAAAGTTCAAGTTCCTCAGCTGCAATGTGGTGAATGACGACCTGATGGTGCCGATATTCTCCATACCGGCGCAGATGGGAGACGGTGCCGCGCATGACATAAGGTACATACGGGGACAGATAGGGAAGCACAACCTGGTAGGAAACATTGACCTATCGCTCTTTGACAGGGGATTTTACAGCAAGGAGGTTATGTATGAACTCAACAACCCGCACATGCCGTATCTCATCCTCGTGCCCAAGAACGAGGCGGTCAAGAAGGACCTTGCGGCGATGAGGACTGGTGAGATGATGGGGGTCGAGAAACTCTTCTGCTTCTACGAGAACAGCAACAGAAAAGAGTTTACCTCGTATCTGGACTTCATAAAGGGAGTCTTCGATAGGAAGACAGACTCATATCTCGATTGGTGTTTTGCGACCAACCTAAGAGACATCGAGTTAGGGAACAGGATACAGACCTACAAGAAGAGATGGAGGATAGAAACCGGATTCAGGGTTCAGGATGAAGCCAGGATAAAGACTAAGTCCGTCGATATAAGAGTGCGCTACCTGCTGTTTGCTTATGAACAGCTCCTCCAGGCACATTGGGTGCTGTTCTACAAGGACGACGGAGTAAGTTTCAAGAGATACTTGATCGAGTTGACTGATGTTTGCAGTCGACTTGTAGAGAAGTCTGAAAGGAGAAGGTCTGCCTAGTCCCAAGAGCGATATGGCAGCGGTGACCACCTTTTTCCTGATGACTGCCATTACGGCCGTACACCACGTTAGGTCAGGCCAAGATAGGGTTTTATAAGGAGATACTGCCAGAACCA
>JAJYFQ010000028.1 GCA_021785375.1 Microcaldota archaeon
GACAGCGCGCCATGTGGTCGAGACGCTGACAACCAACCCTAACTTCGAGAAGAAGATAGCGAAGGAGCGCCTTGTGCACCACAAGGGCAGGCACGGCGTCTTCGTCACGATAGAGCACTACCCGACAAAGAGCCTCAGGGGATGCATCGGCTTCACCAAGCCGATAGCTCCTGTCGGAGACCTGCTTGTAGAGGCCGCGATAGCGGCTGCGAGCGAGGATCCCAGGTTCGTGCCAGTCTCGCACATGGAGCTCGACAGCATAACAATCGAGGCAAGCATACTCACAGAGCCCGTGACGCTGAAGGCGAAGAGCCCCGCGTCACTGCCAAAGCAGATAAAGGTAGGAAGGGACGGTCTCATAGTGAGCTACGGTTACACGAGCGGACTGCTCCTTCCGATAGTTGCTGTCGAGGAGCACTGGGACGCGGCCACGTTTCTCGACAATGTCTGCATAAAGGCCGGCCTCGCTGAGCACTCGTGGAAGACACACAATGTCTCCTTATTCAGATTCTCGACCCAGGTCTTCAGGGAGAGGGAGCCGAGGGGCGAGATAGAGGAAGTCCTGCTCAGGTAACTTCAGCTGCGGTGCACTCTATGCAGATCATCATGCTCATAGACATGGACTACTTCTTCGTCGCGTGCGAGGAGCTGCGGCGCCCTGAGATAAAAGATAAGCCCACCATAGTTGGATCAGATCCGAAGCAGGGAGAGGGCCGCGGGGTCGTGATGACATGCAACTACCCCGCAAGGAAGTTTGGGGTAAGGAGCGGCATGCCGATCTCCCAGGCCTACAGGATAAAGTCCGACGCGATCTATATCCCCATGGATTATGACTTATACGAGAAGATATCAAAGGATGTGATGAAGGTTGTCAAGTCCTTCGCAGACAGATTCGAGCAGGTTAGCGTTGACGAGGCCTTCATCGACGTCTCGAAGAAGATAAAGTCGTACGAAGACTCTCTTGATTATGCAAAGAGGATAAAGGACACGATAAAGGAGAAGACAGGGCTTCCCTGCACCATCGGCATAAGCACCAACAAGCTGATGGCCAAGATGGCATGTGAGGCCGGAAAGCCAAATGGGATCAGGCTGGTCAGGGAAGAGGACGTGAAGGAGTTCCTCAATGGGAAGGAGCTGGACGACCTCTACGGCATAGGAAAGAAGACGAAGGAGAAGCTCGAGGCAATGGGATACAAGACCATCGGGGAACTTGCAAAGGCTAATACGATGGACCTGATGGAAAGGTTCGGATCCTTCGGCGTGGAGATCCAGAAGTACGCGAACGGAATCGACGAGAGCAAGGTCGAGGAGAACTACGAAGTGAAGTCGATAGGAAGGGAGAAGACATTCGAGAAGGACACTGCAGATCGTGACACCGTCACAACCGCAATAAGGAAGCTCTCTGACGAGGTAATCGGCGAGGTGAAGAAGGCCGGGCTCACATTCAAGGCGGTCACTGTCAAGCTGCGCTATGGCGATTTCACAGAGCATCTCAAGAGCAGGAGCATAAGGAGATCCGACGATGCCGGCGATCTCGCATCCAATGCGGTGGACCTATACCTGAGGTACTCGGACAAGTCAAGGCCGATGAGGAAGATCGGCGTAAGGGTCTCCGATCTCACGAAGGCAAGGGGCCAGAAGAAGATCGGAGAGTTCACGTCATGACGATGCGCCATGGCTATGCGGTCCTTCAGAATCAGAGAAAATGCTTATATAAGGAAAAATCGATACATACGTGTGGTACTTATGGAGTCTGAAAATGTAGCGCTCTTCGACATGGATGGAACACTCTGCGACCTGCGTGGCCAGCTCCGCAAGGACATGGATGCGCTAAGAGACCCGGAGGAGCGGGAATTCACCGGAAATATCGAGGTTCTCAAGTTTGCCCCTCCTCACGTTCAGAAGAGGGCCGACATGATAAAGTCATCACCCGAGTGGTGGGCCAACCTTCCAAAGCTGCCGCTGGGATTCGATGTTCTGAGGTCAGCCCAGGATCTTGGGTACAAGATAATGGTTCTCACCAAGGGTTCAAGGAGGTATCCCGCATCGTGGGAGGGCAAGAAGCTGTGGGTCGATAGGCAGTTAGGCTCGGGTGTCAAGCTGACCATTACAGAAGACAAAGGGCTTGTATACGGAAAGGCTCTGGTGGATGACTTTCCGCCTTATATAGACGGCTGGCTTAAATGGAGAAGCCGCGGCCTCGTCATCCTGCCTGACAACGATAAGAACAGGGACTATGGACACCCGCAGGTGCTTAGGTACGACGGCTCAAACCTCGATGAGGTAAGGGCCGCGCTGGAACAGCGCCTGCATGGGCCGACCGATCTCAGTCAGATAAGCAGGGGAGGACAGGAGGCCAGGCTGCGCGTCCGCTGATCCTTATCGGACTCTGAATCTCGAGAGCAGCAGCGAATTTGATACGACTGTAACGGAGCTGAACGCCATCGCCAGCGCCGAGAGCATGGGAAGGAAGCCGTATATGCTTACGGTGAAGAAGGGGATCAGAGCCCCAGCGGCCACGGGGATCAGGACAGTGTTGTACCCGAATGCCCAGAAGAGGTTCTGCCTTATCTTCGACATCGTCCTCCTTCCCAATATTAAGGCGACGAATGCATCATAGACCCGGTTCCTCACCAGGATTATGCTGCCTGCCTGTATCGCCACGTCAGTCCCTGCACCGATCGCTATTCCGACATCCGCCTTTGTGAGCGCCGGTGCGTCATTGACCCCGTCCCCTATCATCGCGACCGTCTTTCCCTCCTTCTGCAGCTCTGCTATCTTTTCCATCTTGTCCCCTGGCTTCGATTGATAGACCACATTCTTTATGCCGAGCTGACCTGCTATCGCGTCTGCAACCCTCTCGTTGTCTCCAGTCACGAGCCAGATGTCGTATCCATTATGCGAGAATGCGCTGATAGCCTTCTTGCTGTCCTCTTTCAGCACGTCCGCAAGCGCTATGAGCCCGATGATCCTGCCGTCGACACCCACTATGAGTGTGGTCTTGCCGTCCGACTCGAGCTTCTGCACCTGCCGTTCCACCGCATCGACCTGCTCCTTCGCAAAGAGATCCCTGTTGCCAACCGCGATTCTCCTTCCCTGCCTGTCGAGTGCCGTGACCCCGCTGCCAGGCCTGTACGAGAACTGGGTGGGAAAGCCTACCTTGACATTGTGTTTCGCAGCCATCCCAATTATCGACCTTCCGATCACATGCTCAGAGTTCGTCTCGGCAACAGCCGCAAATTCCAGGACATCATTCTCAATGTACCCCGCAAGCGGCACTATATCGGTAACCTCCGGCCTTCCCTTTGTAAGGGTTCCCGTCTTGTCCAGTACAACCGTATCAACCCTGCTTGCCTTCTGGAGGCTCTCTCCAGACTTTACGAGTATGCCGTTCCTCGCCGACCATCCTGATGATACCAGCAGCGCCGCCGGTGTCGCAATCCCCAGTGCGCATGGGCATGCGATGATCAGGACGCTAACGAATATAAGTATGGATACATTGACTCCAATCCCGCCGACATAATGCCAGGACAGCGCCGCAGCAAGGCCGATGAGAATGACGATCGGGACGAAATAGGACGACACTTTGTCGGCGAGTTTCTGTATGGGTACCTTGCTCGATGCGGCATCCTTGACTATCTTTATTATCTGGACAAGTGCGGTATCCTCGCCGACCTTTGCGGCCCTTATCCTGAGAGAACTCGTCGAGTTTATGGTTCCCCCTGTCACCGCGTCACCTGACCTCTTCGTTACAGGCATGCTCTCGCCGGTGATCATGGACTCGTCTACGGAGCTCTCCCCCTGGACAACAACTGAGTCCGTGGGGATCTTCTCCCCTGGTTTTACGAGAAGGGTCTCCCCGACCTTTATCTGTTCGATCGGGATGTCCGTAACCTTCTCACCATCAACGAGGTGTGCGATCTTCGGCTGCAAGGCCACAAGCGCCGATACCGCGCTCGATGCCTTGGACTCCGCGAGCCTCTGCATGTACGTTCCCGTAAGTATCAGCGATATTATGATGGTCGATGTGTCATAGTAGACTCCTCCGGTGGGAAAGACCGACGGGAGGATCACGACCACGGTACTGTATGCCCAGGCTGCGCTGGTGCCTATCGCTATGAGAGTATCCATATTCGCCGACCTGTTCTTTACCGCGTCGACTATTCCTGCATAGAACCTCCTCCCGGCATAGAACTGGACTACGCTTGCAAGAGCAAGCATCACGTAATTGCCATAGCTCACCGCAAACACGTACGTAAGCGCGGCGACTACCAGGGTGAGAGACCACGATACTGCGAGCGAGACCCTAAGGTCCTTCATCTCCCTCTCCGGCTTCTCGAACTGTATTTTGCAGCTGGTGCTGCAGAAGTAGTACCTCCTTCCCTGGCTCTCGCTGATCAGTTTTGACGACTTCTCGTCGACGTACATTCCGCATATCGGGTCTGTGGCCATAATACTACCTATGCTCTTCTCCCTGCGCCTGCTTCTATAGACTGCTCTCCTATCTTGAGATTGCAGCTGTCATGAGTAGAGCACCAACCATGGCACTTCTCAGCAAGCTCCCTGCTCCTGTAGTGCAGCCCGCAGATGCTGCACTTATACTCTGCCATTGTTACTTCACGTAGCTATCCGGGCTCTTGTCGAAGCTCTGCTTGCAGCTTGCCGAGCAGAAAGCGTAGGTCCTGCCCTTATGGCTGCTCTTGAACTTCGAACTCTCGTCCACTTCCATGTTGCATACGGGGTCTTTCATCTTTACACCTATCAATACTTGACAACCTTCATATTTATCTCTTGGCGTTTAAACTGCCCAAGGCCATGGTCTATTCAACAACTACCCTGCCGTACATGCCCTTCTGGGCGTGGCCGGAGACGGTGCAGATATAGTACGCGCTGCCCTCCACAGTAAAGCGGATGCTCTGGCTCGTGTATACTCTTGAAGACGACGGGTTGAGCATGATGCTTGTGGCCTGTGAAGACATCATCGTGTACATCATGTTGTAAGGATAAGGAGGGCCGAAGCCGGTGAGTGTCAGGGAGTGCGTTGCATCCGTATCCACATTGACTATGATCATTGTGACGTTTGCCCCTTTCCTGAAGATCAGGGTTGGGTTGGTAAGATTGTCTATGACGAATGAGTACATGCTCTGGCCCGGACTCATCGGTCCCATCAGCACAACCAGTCTCACGTTGCTGGTGTTGAACGATAGGGTACTGTTGGAGACCTCTGCATTGGAGGCCGTTGACTCAAGGGAAGCAAGCTGGCTCGCATTCAGCTTCATGACCTCTCCGGCCGAGCTCCAATACTGCATCATTCCTACATTGCCGTAATAGCTGCCTGCCACTGTAACGTGCTGGCGATGCCAGACGTATGGCGAAGATGGCAGCGCAAATGCCAGGACAAGAATTGCCAGGGTGACCACGACCGGCACGGCCACCTTGTATACGCCCCTCCTTGACCCGCTTCCCCTTGCCATTCCAGCACCTACTCCAGTCTCAATGCCTGGTTGTACACCCATGCGGCTATGACGCCGACCACAGCCCCGCATATTATCGGGACAATGAAGTAGAGTACAGCAGAGCCTGCATACCCTACGCCAGCACCATAATATCCCAGCATCCCGCTCATGTATCCGTACATGGGCATTCCTCCGAATCCGGCTCCCGCGTCGAACAGCCAAACAAGGACACCAATCACGGCTCCGGCTATTGCGGCCGCCTTGACGTTTATCTGTGGGAATGCCTGTTTTGTCATGCTCTCACGGATACGGCGTAGTATGGGAGCAATTAAAAAGCATGCAGTATCCTTCAGGCCAGTGGGTCAGGCTTTTGCACCGTTAAGCCAATGGCCGTCAGGTCTACTTCGCGTAGGCCTGCGGGTTCTTGTCGAAGGTGGCCTTGCAGGCCTCCGAGCAGAAGTAGTACTTCTTCCCCTTGTAGGGGCTCCTTAGCTTTGGATCTTCCTCAACGTCCATTCCACAGACCGGATCGTTCATTCCCATCAAATATCCTCTTCACCATACAGGTATAAAAATCGAACGACAGGGCCAATCTAATCTCTAGAAAATGTTTTTATAGGCGAATAAGCAAAGTAAGATTGCAACTGAGTTAGAGTTCTGCGTGATGCGCTTGAGAACATTACAAAGCAGAGAGGAAGTGATGAATCGGATTACACCCGAGCAGCGTGAGACATTTATGGAACTCCGCAGAGACAAGCCAAACCTCTTCCTCTCAAAGTCCCGGAAGGGAAGGGAGAAGGTGCTCGAGTATGATACGCTGAGTGCAAGGCACGGACTACTATACGCGATGCTCTATCCTGACGGGAGCTATGTGCTCCGTTCAGAGAAGAAGCACGGGAACGGAAAGCCGATCATCGATAAGGCCGGGCCTACGCTACTGCAACGTGCGCTAAAGACGACAAGCAAGACTGCGACAGAAGAGCCACGCAAGACTAAACGCAAGTACACGCGCAAGAAGTCACGACCGCGCTCACCAAGGATACCCGCGGACTTTACCACGGAGGCTCTAGCTCGGTTCGAGGAGCTGCTCAATGTGTACGGAAACCTCAACTCCCCGACACCCATGCACAACCCCGGGTCTGAGGATAAGAAGTGGAGGATCGCCAGATATAATCGCGTGACAAGGGAGAATGAGCACATAGGCATACTGCACGTGGACGGAAGGTTCAGCAGGGACCTCCTGAACAGGGAGAGAATGGCCGGGCTTAATGGAAAGCAGAAGGACACTATAATACGTCTGGAGAGTCTCTACGGAAGGCTGGGGATCTACAAGCTGTCTAATGGAAGCTGCCAGTTGCGAATGGCACACAAAGCGATGGGCAGAATAACCCTTGGCACGGTCCACACGGATGGCGAGTTTGTGTTCAACAAAAAACTCCCGCAAGAGTTCAGGCACGATGAGCCTACACGGGAACTGGATCTGACCAGCCTGCGCAGGAATAGTGCCTGACTAGGTTATCTATTTATTCCTTTCGTGGCAATAATCAATGGGCGTTTTCTTGAAAGAGAGTCCTGAGGAGAAGAGACGAAGGCTTATGGAGCTCGCGAAGGCGAGCGTGACCACCGCCTACTCTACGGGTGAGCATTCAGTCATACTTGCGATCAACACATACAATGAGATAGAAAGGACCAGGAATCTGATACACGAGAAGCTCGAGGACTGGTACGGGATCTTCTTCCCCGAGCTTCGACTCAACAATCAGGTTACCTACGCAAAGTTCGTCATCGACTTCGGCATGGACAAGAAAGGCGCTGACAAGGAGGAGCTCACCCTCCTTCTCGGCGATGTCGCAGCGGGCGAGACCCTCTCAAAGATCGAGAAGAGCATAGGCAGGGAGCCGAGCGAGTCGGAGTACCAGATGCTCAAGGGGGTTGCCGAGTCGGAGATCAGGCTGGCAAAGGAGGAGGAGGACCTCGACGCGTACCTGGGGCAGAGGGTCAAGGAGCTCATGCCCAACATCTCCCATCTCATCGACTACAAGGTTGCTGCAGAGCTGCTCGCCAAGGCCGGATCGCTCTCGAAGCTCGCTCTTATGCCCGCGAGCACCGTACAGCTGCTCGGGGCCGAGAAGTCCCTCTTCAAGCACATAAGGTTCCACACGAAGCCGCCGAAGTACGGCGTGCTCTTCAAGCTTCCGCAGATAAGCGCGGCGAGCAAGAGGAACAGGGGGAGGATAGCGAGGCTCTATGCGACGAAGATCTGCATAGCGGCCAAGGCCGACGCGTTCACGAAGAACTTCATAGCTGAGAGGCTGAAGGAGCAGATAGACAAAACACTCGAGCGGTACGCAAAGGAGCCAGAGCGGCCGGAGAGGTTCGAGAGCCAGCAGGAGCAGAGGCAGGGGCAGTGGCAGCAGAGGCAGGGCCAGCAGTGGCATGGCAGGCCTGGAGGGGGCCATGGGAGGCATGGCTGGAAGGGCCAGAAGAGGAGATGGCAGGGACAGAGGAACTGATCCTGTCCACTGTGACTGCCCGAAGATCGGCTTCATCCCATAATTCCTAATCGACGTCAGACTCTTATCCTTTTCGACTGACAGTTTTGGCATGGGAAAGCCC
>JAJYFQ010000029.1 GCA_021785375.1 Microcaldota archaeon
TCGGGAGAAATGCAGGTCGGTTCGAACCACCTTACACCGCCTACGTCTTCGGGGATCGTCTGTTCGGCAGGGTCCCAGAACAGCAGCTCATCCAATCTGGACTTCAACAACAACATCTGTTCAGGCAACCAGGGCTGCAACTGGATGACCGTGTCGCCTCTCTGCAAGGCCTAGGACTTCTCACGTCCAAGTGACTTGATCTGTGAGATCTCTTCCAGCAGATCCTTCGATTCATTATCCAGGAGGTCTGTGAACTTGTACCTCAACAACCTCTCGTTCCCGTCGTTCATGAAAGTGTATAGCGTCTCGTTCTCCCTGACCTGTCTGCCAAACGTCACATCCTCCATCGAGATGGCCACACTCTCACCCGCCTTCGACTCCTTGAGGCTTATCGCGTTGTCCTGCATCTCCTTGACCCTGCCAACTATCTCGCCGTGCTGGTTCATCAGCTGCCACGACGGCCTCAGCCTTCCCTTCTCTATCCTAACTCCGAATACCGCCGGATGGGAGACCCTGAAGCAGCTGTTAGGGAGTACGGTGAGCTTTCCCGGAAAGACCAGCGCCTTCTCTATTGCCGCACGGTCAGCCTTCCTCTCGTTCTCTGCCCACTCCTTGTAGTCGTCGATTATCTTGTAGATTATGTTGCTGCTGATTATCCTTATTCCCGTTGCCTCGCTCTCAGATCTTGCCTCATCGTCTATGGGTACGTTGAAAGCCAGGACAACTCCTCCGTAGGGATCGCTCGCCTTCATGGTGAAGGCGTCAAGGACATCCCTCTTCGTCACCCTGCCTATCTCCTTCTTGCTTATCGCTATCTTCTCTGCTCCCAGGAGCCTCGACAGGGCCTCTATGCTCCCCATCGTGTCAGCCTTGAGTATGACCCCCTTGTTCTCCACGTTGAAGATCTCGCTGATCTCGGACTTTATCTCCTGCTCGTAGTTCGGTATCTCCGTTGAGAGGACCAGCGATCCGGGCAGGGCATCGTCGAGTCCGCTGGCGCTTATCTTTATCCCGGAGGCGGCGCTCACGCTGTCAATGTAGTAGAACTTGCTCGATGATTCTCTCAGCTCCTGGAGCTCCTTGGGTTTCAGCAGTGCCTTTATCTTGGCCGTTGCAGTGCCAGTGGAAGTTGCGAAAGCAATCGTGTCATTCACCTTCAGCGTTCCGTTGTAGAGTATCACGTCTATCGTGGACCCCAGCCCCCTGTCCTCCTTCTTTTCAATTATGTTGCCGCGTCCGGGTCCCTTCACCTCGATCTCCAGGCGTTGTTCAAGGAACCTCTGCGCCAGCCCGGTAGCATACATGAGAAGCTCGGCAAGTCCCTCCCCGGTCTTCGCGCTCACCGGAACTATGATCACCTCCTTCTTGAAGTCCTTGACCCTGTCGAACCTCTCGCTGTTGAACCCGACCTCGCTCAGCTTGCCCACGAGCTCGTAGATCTTCGCCTCGAGGTCGTTGGCAACATTGGGTCTCTGCTTTGATATGGTCTCCGTGAACGAGTTAGTTGGCTGCACCATCCAGCCCGTTATTGCGTCTATCTTGTTCGCAGCGACTATGAACGGCGTCTTGTACTCCTTGAGTATCTCCAGCGCCTCGTACGTCTGCGGTTCGAAGCTCTTCGTGACGTCTACTACGAGTATGGCGAGGTCCGCGACGGATCCTCCCCTCTTCCTCAGGTTCGTGAATGCCTCGTGGCCAGGAGTGTCTATGAAGAGAAGGCCAGGTATCGTGACCTTGATCCCGAACTTCTCGAGGAGAGGTCCAACTATCTTCTTGATCACGTCAAGTGGGACCTCGCTCGCGCCTATGTGCTGCGTAATCCCGCCGGCCTCACGCACAGTTATCGTCGTATTTCTGATCCTGTCAAGGAGCGTGGTTTTCCCGTGGTCGACGTGGCCCATCACGCATATTATCGGCTGACGTATCATCTTCTCCACTTTAGTATGAGTACAATCTCAATTGCATACAAAATATATAAATAGACGAGAAACCAGATCCTCTCTGGAGGGTTAGATGGTAGTTAGAGGCGCCAGCGCACATTCTGCGAAGAAAGAGGTACGGCAATTGCAAAGGGATCCTTACGATCCTACGAAGCCTTTCAACGAGCAGACAAAGGCGGCGATAGTAGCAACGCACCCAAAGGACGGACCAATAACCGTAGCCCCGCACGGCAAGCGCTTCAAGATAACTAGGGATGGCGATTACTGGAAGGGATACGAGGAGCTCATAGGAGTGGACGGCATAGGCACGAAGGGCGCACTGCACTTCAGGATGAACACGCCGCGCAACGGCGCGCAGGACGTCTTCGCCATGGTGGTCGACGACCTCATAGAGGGAGGGTACATACCTGTGCTCTTCCAGGACCACATAATAATTCAGGAGGAGAATCACGCATTCATCTTCGGTATAGTCAGTGGACTTGTGGACCTATCACTACAGAATCCATGGAGAACCAGCGACGGCAGGAGTTATCCAATAGCCATTACCGGCGGAGAGACCGCGATTCTGAACACGGTGGAGGGGTTCGAGGTCGGGCTCAATGTCACCGGATACGTCAGGAAGGGCCACGAGATAACGGCTAATGTAGAAGCCGGAGACGCGATAATAGGGATAGAGAGCAGCGGGGTCCATTCGAACGGCCTCAGCTTCTTCAGGAGGGAGTTCTTCGATAATCGGGGGATGGAACTCGATCACGCACTGCCTTGGGGCAACACCGTAGGTGAGGAACTGACGATACCTACCAGGGTGTATCTACCAGCGATAAAGGAGCTCATAGATGCTTTCACCGAAGGGGATGCGCCTGCCAGCAGGTTCGTCCACGGCATGGTCCACATAACCGGAGGAGGATTCTCCAAGTTCGGCGAGCTGATCCCGGGGAGGGAGGATCTCGACATAAGGATCGGAAACGGATACGCGATAGAGCCACAGGAGATCTTCAGGTATGTGAACGGGAAGTTCGGGATGCCCTCGGAGAAGATGTACACGACGTTCAACAACGGGGTCGGGTTTGCGATTGCCGTAAGTCCGGATAAAGTAGACGAAGCATTGACGGTACTCAAGCGGCACTATCCCGCGGAAGTGATGGGCTCTGTGGAGAGGGGCAGCGGCCGCATCGCCGTGGAGTCAAAGTACGATGGCGCTACAGTAGAGTACTAGAGATTATAAACCCTTTTGTGCAATGTTTACTTAATCTGAATTCTAAGCACGGTGTACTTATGGAGAGAGTATTGGTAGTCATAAAGCCAGACGGGGTGGAGAGGGCGTTGATAGGGAAGGTCATAGTAAGGTTCGAGGATGCGGGCCTGAAGGTAGTGGCCATGAAGATGCTCAATGCAAAGAAGGAGATGGTAGAGAAGCACTACACTAACGACGAGGCCTGGCTCCTCTCGGTGGGGGAGAAGGCGAAGAAGTCCGCTCTTGAGAAGGGGCAGAAGGTAACGGAGACGGAGAGAGAGATAGGCGTGCGGGTAAGGAACGCGCTGATCAGGGAGCTCACGAGAACTCCCGTAGTCGCGTTCGTGCTGGAAGGCAATGCCGCTGCGGATGTTGCAAGGAAGATCGGAGGGGGAACAGAGCCGAGAAAGGCGGATCCCGGATCAATAAGGGGGATGTACTCAAGCGACAGTTATGCGCTTGCGGACCAGAAGAAGAGGTCAGTGAGGAACATACTCCACATATCAGAGACTGCAGAGATAGGCGAGCAGGAGATAAAGGTCTGGTTCACCGAGTCGGATATATGCAAGTACAAGCGTGCCGATGAGGAAGCGATGTACGGGTAGTCACTCCGTACTCCTGTGCTCCTGCACAAGGGTCCGTATCCTCTCCTGTTCCATGAAGTGCCATGCGCCCAAGACGAGCCTTCCGTTCCTGCTGAGGGATATCGTGTTCAGCGTATACGGCATATCGCGTCCCCTGACAAATTCCTCGGTGATGTCATTCAGTCCGAACTCCACCGGGACCAGTCCGTTGCCGTCCTCTCTGGGCACCATTGATATGGCAGATTCTGTCCTTACTTCTATCAATCCCTTCTCTGCCAGGTTCCTGAGAAGTGCCGTAGGCCTATCGGATTTAAGATCAAAACCAATGAGATGGTCCTTATCGATAGACAGGTCGTAGACCTGACCGTTGAATTCCACTCCGAACTTGCTGATGTAATCGAGCAGAAGCCTCTCGTTGCCGCTGAGCTTCCTTGCGACCTCCTCCCTCTCGGCCCTTGCGAATCCCGCAGGTACCTGCCCTGAAACTCTCATGAAATTATCCGATCCGAGAGTGTCACGGCTTGTTATAAAAACGTTTAGTAAGCGCCGTTCAGGTGCTAGACCTGCATGCTCATGCGCACTTCCTCGGTGATCATCTCCGGGGTCCATGCCGGCTCCCAGACCAGGTCTATGTTTACCTGCCCGACGTCCTGCAGGTGCTCAAGCCTGAGCTGCACGTCTGCAAGTATTATGCTCGTGACGGGACACATCGGGCTCGTCATCGTGAGCCTCACGGTTATGTTGTTGCTCTGGTCTATCGTTATCCCGTGAATCAGGCCCAGGTCCACTATGTTTATCCCTATCTCCGGGTCGACGCATCCCTTGAGCGCCAGCACCACCTGGTCCATTGTTACCTTTTGCATACATGGATATGTGCCGTAACCCTTATTTTAAGTTATCGTTGGAATTAGGCCATTCGAGCTACGCAATAGGACCGAGCCTGCGCACTGCCATGAAGTGATCAACAGCACTCGCAGCCACACTTCGTCTTCTTTCCGGTGCAGCAACCGTCGTGGCAGCATGCGCAGCAGTTCGTGCAGCACATCTCCTCCGACTTCTTGGATGCCTTCTTTGCCCCCTTCGCCATATTCAACCATTCAAGCCCAACTTTATGCATTCCTTTTATGCCATTATTGCCTGCCGCATGCGCCCATTCGTGCCAGGCGTGACGCGGCTGATGGAAACCATTTTAAACCTTGGCTACGTGATCCTTTTCAGAGTGGATTGCCGCATGGCTGGGATAAACGCGAAAAAAGTCGTGGCTGCGATACTGTTGCTCATCCCGTTTGCCGTCTACTTCGATATTCCATTCTACAACGTAGTTAACCCGGAGATAGCCGGGCTCCCGTTCTTCTACTGGTTCCAGATAGTGATGCTTCCCGTAAGCGCGCTCCTCTTCATAATTGCCGCAGTGCTTATTGACATGAAATAGGTGTAACATTGCTGCTCGACATAATAGGAATAGCTGTCTTCGTGATCCTGTTCATAGCCTTCGCCGTCGTGTCGTACGAGGGAAGCAGGTTCAGGAGAGGAAACCTGAGAAAACTGTCGGAGTGGGGGCTAGCCGGCCGGAGGCTCGGACCGTACCTTGCGTGGTTCCTCCTCGGTGCCGATGTCTTCACCGCGTACACGTTCGTGGCGGTGCCGTCGCTGGCCTTTGCAAGCGGCTCGACTGCCTTCTTTGCGGTGCCATACGTCGCGATAGTCTTTGCGATCGCGATGCTGACCATGCCGAAGCTGTGGGGGATCTCCAGGAAGCGTGGATATGTCACCGCATCAGACTTCGTCAGGGACAGGTTCAACAGCAGGGCCCTCTCTGTCATAGTGGCGATAACCGGCGTGGTGGCGGTACTCCCCTACATCGCCCTGCAGATAGCCGGGATGCAGTCGGTGCTCACGATAATGCTCTATGGGACGTCGGACATCACCGTGGTCTCGGAAGGGGCGCTAGTAATCGCCTTCGTGGTTCTCGCCGCAACAACATTCACCAGCGGGCTCCGAGGGGTCACTCTCGGCGCGATCTTCAAGGATACGCTGATCTTCCTGACGGTTATAGTGGTCATACTCGCGGTGCTTCTTAGTTACGGGGGGTTCAGCAGCGCCTTCACAAACATTGCCAGCGCCAAGGCGGCGCTAGCCAGCAACTACACGCACCTGCCGGCTGCCTCTGTGCCTGGATTCGTGAGCCTCTTCTTCGGAAGTGCGCTTGCATTGTACCTGTATCCTCACATAATCAATGGGAGCCTATCCGCCAACAGCAAGAAGTCGCTCAGGCGGAGCCTCTCCCTGCTCCCTATCTATTCTATCGGCCTGGCACTTCTTGCCCTATTCGGCATATTGATATATGCGGTTCCGGGGGCCCTCTCGATTGTCAAGTCGACCGGCAACGGACTTCTTACCGTCCCGGCGCTTGTCGTTACGACTCTGCCCGGATGGCTTGCCGGGATATGCCTTCTCGGGATCTTCATAGGGGGAATGGTTCCCGCGGCACTCATGGCTATAGCCGGGGCTAACCTAATTTCGAGGAACATAATCAGGGAGTTCAAGCCAAAGATCTCTGCTGACACCGAGACCAGGATAGCAAAATGGACATCGGCGGCGCTCAAGTTCATAGCGCTGGGATTCGTTTTCGTGGCTCCTCTCACCTATGCGATACAGCTCCAGCTGCTAGGTGGGATCATAATACTGCAGATACTGCCTGCGGTGTTTCTGGGCCTATTCACGAAGAGGCTCGACTGGAAGGCACTGATCATGGGGTGGACCTCCGGAATGGCCTCTGGAATATACCTGGTGCTGCTTGCCAACCACTTCGGTGCACTGGTAACGTCCAACACGTCGACTCCTTACGGCCTGATTTACATAGGGGTGGTCTCCGTGGCGCTCAACATAATCGTCTCAGTTGTCTTTTCACTTGCATTCAAGTGGGCAGGCATATTCAGGAAGGGACTGATAAGGGAATCTGAACTTGCGTCATGATCGTGCCATTTCAGAAGCCGGAGAAGTATTCGGCAGAGTTTGACGCGAAGTGAATCGGCTACCGCGGGAATACTCCGAACGGCATGGCTACCGAAATACACGCGACCACTACGATACAGACAAAGCTGTCCATCCCTGTTCTCGTGCATCCTCCTTCGCGGCATACGCGGCGAAGGAAGGCGGGGTTCTTGGCAAAGGCATAAAACAGGCATCAGATAACTTCATAGCCTCTTTAGTAACCTGCCCGCGCCCCCTTTGGTTAACAGCATGTGTATATACTTCATGCGAACCCCCTCCGGCCATGTCGGCCAGTGATGATACCCTGGTCCTCCGAACCTCCTGAAGCCCCACCCTCTGTAGATTGCGAGGGACTTCAGGTTATGCGGGTACAGTATCAGTATGATCTCCTTCCCCTTTGAGAACTCCAGCGCCTTCTTGACCAGCAACCTGCCGATCCCAATGCCCTGAAACTCAGGCAGGATGTAGAAGCCTCTCAGCTCGTTCCTTCTGCCATATCTCTTGACGGTGATCGCTCCTATCATCCTCGATCCGAAGAAGGCCAGCCACGTTCTTTTTCCCTGCCCTGGATATAAGTTCCCCTTCATCCACTCCTGCATATCCTTGGAAGCATAGACCCTCTCTGAAAAGAGGCTCCTATCGAGCCCAAGTCTCTTGCTTGTGTAAGCGTCTTCTGCGCTTCTTTGAAGCACCGGCATATACTCCTTAAGGTCACTCCTCCTGGATAATCGTATATGCATCCGCTTTACTGTATTTCTTGCGCTTGCCATCACATCAGTCCGTGTTCAGGTGCTTGAAAGGTAAGCGCTCGCGTTGCCGATCACATGTATCAGCGGCTGCGGGAAGACGCCGAACAGTATCGCGATTATTATGCAGAGAACGATGACCGTCCAGGCCCCCCTTCCAAGGCTCATGCTCTTCGCGTCCTCCTTC
>JAJYFQ010000030.1 GCA_021785375.1 Microcaldota archaeon
TGAGAGCGGAGTTGGCCCTGAAGAGCATCGGGTCCGGGTTCTCTATAAGCTCGTTAGCAAGCTCGGCATCGAACCTCTCGAGATTCTTTATGTCTAGCTCTATGCTCCTCTTCTTCGGGTACGCCACGTATAGGTCGTTCAGCTGCTCCGGGTAGTACTGGTTGTAGAAATCGATGAACTTGTCCTCAATTATCTTGTTCTCAAGGGCCCCTTCCTCAGCGTCGTCAGCCATGATAGCACTCCTCACTACTGCAAGCAGAATTTATGACGCGTAAAGGAATAAAAAGGGGCCTAGGATAGGGGAATAGTGGAATCGTACCGGCCTGTTGCGTATGTTTAATAAGCGCTTTACTGCTGCTCCGCGGAGCTCTCCTCGGTTCTCGCATCTATTATTCCGGCACCGACCTCCTTCATCTTCTCCTTGAGTTTATCGTACGCCTTTTCGATTCGCCTGGCACCCCACCTTGTCATTGCAGCACCCTTTGCGGAGTCCAGCCCCACCGCATCCAGATATCTGTACGCTCTGATAAGGGCCTCGCTTGCATCGCTGAGGTCATAGTCCATGCCCCTGAAATGGTACTCGCGTCCGCCACGCAGTATGTCAGGAAGGTCGGCCATCTCGGCGGCGCTCTGCGTGGTCTCTGCAGCTGTCTTCATCCACATCTTGAACTCCTTTATCTCCCTGCCGCGCGACTGTAAGTGTAACCTTGTCATAAATGATCTAGGCCCGCGCTCCTTCTTAAATATTTTCTCTGTGAGCTTGCTGTAGCTTATATACATAAACTTTATATATATTCTATCTATACATATTATCATGGAAAGGCGGTACAAGCAGATGCTCATCGACAGTGAAACGCATGCGGAGATAAAGGAGGCTAAGGAGATACTCTACAGGATGAGTGGCAGGAAGCTCAACTCGAAGGAGGTCATAGACGAGTTCCTGGGCAGGAGGCTGCGCCTCCTCAGGCTTGATGATAAGATAAGGGTATACATAAACGCGTTTGCGAGCGCGGCCGCAGCGAACAGCCACGTGCTTGGGCTTCTCCTCTTCGGATCCGTAGCGAAGGGGACTTTCGGGCCGAACAGCGACATAGACATACTCGTGGTCGTGGATGGTGGGGCAATGGACTACTTTGACGAAGTCCATGACATGATAGAGAGTGTTGAGGGGCTTAGGGATCCTCTCAGGGCCACAGGAAAGAACCTGAGCATAACGCCACTCATGCTCTCTGCAAAAAGGCTTGGGAGCTTCAGGCCGATCTATATAGATTTTCTTGAGGATGGGGTTATCCTGTTTGAAAGGAACGAGACGCTCTCCATGTTCCTTAACGATATAAGGAAGAGCGTGGACTATGAGAGAGTTGCGGTAGGCAACTCGGTGATGCTAAGATGGAGGATAAAGAGGCAGCATTAGAGGCACTCAAGGGTGCGGAGAGATGGCTTGGGGCATCGCAGACAGAGGCGGGCGATGGCAATTACGACATCGCCCTCTATGGGCTTGAGATGGCAGTGGAGATTGCACTCAAGGCGGTAATGCTCTCGCTTGGGGCGGATGTGCCGAAGATACACGATATAAGGGATGCTGTGGCCAAGGCAGTAAAGGGGGATGGACGCGTGCCTGAAGAGTTTGTAGCATCACTTGATGAGATTACAATTATGTTCAAGAGATTGCTAGACCTTCGCCAGGTATCCGGCTATACGTTTGAGGCCGAAGGCGAACTAAGAAAGCTGGAAGCTGAATATAATGGGATTGCTGCACCGGCAAAGAAGGCGGTCTCGGCCTGCGAAAAGGCTGTACACAGTGTCTCTGGCAAGGGGAGGAGATAGACGATGGCAAAGTTTTACATAACGACTCCGCTGTATTACGTAAACGACAAGCCGCACATCGGCCATGCATTCGCAACCATTACCGCTGACGTGATGGCGAGATGGCACAGGCTCAACGGAGAGAAGATCTTCTTCCTCACAGGCACAGATGAGCACGGAGAAAAGAACCAGAAGGCAGCAGAAGCGGCGGGAATTACCCCGCAGCAGTACGTTGACGGACTTGCAGATGTCTACAAGAGCGTCTGGAAGGCTATGAACATCTCATACGACGGATTCGTAAGGACATCGAGTCCAGGTCACGAGGCTGCAGCCGCGCACTTCGTGGAGCTCATGAACAAGAACGGGGACATCTACAAGGGAGAGTATGAGGGATGGTACTGCGTTCCTGACGAGACGTTCTTCACTGAGCTGCAGCTTGTCAATGGCAAGTGTCCGGACTGCGGAAGGGAGGTCAAGAAGGTGAAGGAGGAGAGCTACTTCTTCAGGCTTGGCAAGTACCAACAGAGGCTCCTCGACCACTACTCGGAGAATCCGGAGTTCCTCTCCCCAGAACTGCGTTCTGATGAGATAAAGAACAGGGTGAAGTCCGGACTCAAGGATCTCTCCATAACCAGGGCCTCGATAAAGTGGGGTGTGCCGTTCCCTCTTGACAAGAGCAGGACGGTCTACGTCTGGGTTGAGGCGCTCGTAGGTTACCTGTCCGGGATAGGATGGCCCTCAAAGGATGCCGATGTTGTATGGCCCGCCGACACGCATCTTGTCGGAAAGGAGATAAACTGGTTCCACTCGGTGATCTGGCCTGCGATGCTTATGTCCGCAGGTCTTCCGGTTCCGAAGAGGATATTTGCGCACGGATGGTGGACCATTGATGGCAAGAAGATGTCAAAGTCAGTCGGGAACATAGTTGATCCGGTGGAGATGGTGAAGAAGTACTCAGCTGATCCGTTCAGGTACTTCCTGATAAGGGAGAAGCCGATAAGCGAGGATGGGGACTTCTCGGAGAAGGCGATGATAACGAGGATAAATGGCGAGCTTGTGGCTGACCTTGGTAACCTTGTATCAAGGACCGTGACTCTTACCAGCAGGTTCAATGGACCGATAGCAGGAAAGCCGGAGCTAGAGAGCCACCTGCGGCTTGAGAAGATAACGGAGAAGATGGAGAGATTCGACCCGTTCGGAGCGCTTGAGGAGATCTGGTCGTTCATAAGGGCCTCGAACAAGTACGTCAACGAGAAGTCTCCGTGGAAGCTCGATGGAGCGGAGCTCTCCAATGCGCTCTACAACCTGCTCGAGGCGTGCAGGATCATCTCCATTATGGTCTCTCCGTTCATGCCGGAGACATCGGAGAAGCTGAATGCGCAGCTCGGAGTAAAAGCGGGCACGCTCAAGGACTGCAGGTTCATGGAGTGGAAAGGAAATGTGGTGAAGGGGGAGCATCTCTTCAGGAAGATGGAGTAATGGAGAGGTTACCTGCCGAACTTCCTGCGGCCGAACCTTGGCTTCTTTATGTAGAGCACCGCTGCGGCGAGCGCAGCAACCACAGCAACAGCGATACCGTACAGCACGTAGGATGTGCCTGGCTGCATGGCGGTTACCGTGACTATCTTTGCCACTCCCTCCTGTATGCTTGCACCGCTCCCTTCAATCACGGAGCCATTGCCGGCAACCACTGCCTGGAGTATGCCGGTCCACGATGTGCCGGGCTTGATTCCCTGGGATGAAGGAAGTGAGACGGTAACGTTGAGCACCATCTCCGATCCGGGAGGTATGGTGCCGTTCATTGGGCGTACAACAACCGCTGGCACAGCATTCGACGATGAGGATGACATCGTAGGCAGGACTATCCTGAAGTCTATGGGTGCGGTGCCGCCGTTGACAAGTGTGAATGGGAGGGAGTTGGAGCTGCCTATGCTTACGTTCATGGTCAGCTGGCCGGCAACCTCCCCGAGCTGGGCGTATGCGAGTGAGGGGGAGAGGACTATGGACAGGAGCGCTATGAATGCCAGCCTCTTGAAGCTATACTGTGCCATTATCTGACCTTTCAGCACGAATTCTCGATCTCGATGTTCTGGGTGTACGCGCCACCGGCAGTGCCTGCGGGTAAGCCAAGCCCAAAGTAGACGTTAGCAGACTGGGATGGGTCTATTACATTTGGTGCAAGGATGCTTATCGAAGTCGATGCCAACGAGTTTGTAAGCGCTGAGCCAGTGTAGGAAGACTGGGGCGTTGCGGACCACAGTGTGTTTGATACAGGGATGACGTTTGACCCAGGGCCGATCCAGTCCCCAAGAGTGGCCCCACTCCCGCTTGTCGCCGCTATGAGCACTGTTGACTGCGTATTTCCACCATTGTCGGTGTCTGTGACGACAACATTGGTGGCATAATTAGATCCGGGTGAGAGAGAGCCGAATGAGAGGGAATTTGTGGAGAGGCTCACGAAGCAGACGCCCTGCACTGAAGTGACAAAGTCGGTGTAGGAGCTCGATGTAGCACCACACGAATTCTGGAAGAGCACGTTCTGGGTGTATGTTCCAGAAGGGGCTCCTGCAGGTATGGCGACGCCGAAGTACACATTCGCGGACTGGGACGTTACGGCCACATTTGGCGCGGTTATGGTTATCGAAGTAGATGCCAACGAGTTCGTAAGCGCGGTCCCTGCGTACGAGGATTGTGGTGTTGCAGACCATAGTGTGTTTGATACAGGGATTACATTGGATCCGGAGAACCAATCCCCTATCTGCACCCCTGATCCTCCGACGCCTGATACGGAGATGGTTGCCTGGGCATTTCCCCCGTTGTCCGTGTCCGTGACCGCAACATTGGACACGTAGCCCAGAGACGGCAGGGTGCTTCCGAAGTTAACGCTCGATGGGGTGCTTACGTAGCAGGTGTTTGAGACCGCAACGTTGGCAATGACATTTGAAGTATACGTGCTTGAAGCGTGCTGAATCGGAGGCACGACGGAAGCAACAGCCACAAACAGAGCAGATACAAATAAGGCTAGCCCAATCAGCTTGGCATAATCAGTCATACATTCACCGGTCGTCGTTCACCTATAAACAATAATATTTATAAACTTTTAGGTACTCTAGTGAGCAGTTGGGCAATACACATTCAATAATTGACCAATGCACACGAAGACGTCTAGGCTGTTGTAATTAAGAACGGAAGCTGTTTGGCCAGGCATTACGTCCGGATTTCATGGCGCATGGTCCAACATACATCAGGGATGAGATGGCGAGCAGATCATGGTTACTGTACTTTGTCTTTGTTGCAGCCATGCTTATCGTCATTAGGGGATTAGGGGCCTCTACCCAGGCAGGCATAAACGCATCGGTCAGCGTTGTCTGCCCCTTTAGCATAACCATGAATTCGCTTTCGGCATACGAGCATGTCGGGAACGTGCAGGTGAATTACAGCATTTCTGCAAACGCACCTTGCACAATACCGAGCATGGCTGGAAATTATATCCTGAAATACACATCCAATTCCGTTAGGGCATACGCCCTGCCGGTCTCGGGATCTGTTGGACCTGCGCCCGAGTCTGGAAGTATAACGTTGAACACGCTCGATTTTCCTTCCGGCAACTACAAGTCATCAATAAGCTTCTTGGCGTATGGGGAGAACGTCTCGGTGGAGAAGCAGGTGGAGTTCATCAAGCAGGCAGAGATAGTGGTGGACAATGTTACCGCGCAGTCCAGCGCCTCGCAGGGATCCCCCCTCCCATTCTCCGTGGGATTGAGTAACAGGGGTGCGCTTGCTTCGGATGCTTTCACACTCCACATAAACGTGACAGGCCCATCTAACAGCACTTTTTCCTATACCGAGTCGAGGCTTAGTCCGGGCCAGACCTCTGAACAGGTAGGCTCACTCAGCGGAGTCACTTCGGTGCCCGGAACCTACACGATGAAAGCATACGCGGTATACGGGTCAGGGCCAAACCAGAGTACATCAAATCTGGATAGCGCCACATACACTGTCCTTGCTCCAATCGAAGCGGGAGTGGGTAGCGGGGGCGGAGGAGGGGGAGGCGGTGGCGGCGGAGGTGGTGGCGGAGGAGGGGTGTTCAAGCCCACTGTTGTCATCTCGGGCGGATGCGCAACCATATCCAACTTCACCCAACTCGATACCGTTTCGTTTGCCATTCACGGAACCGCCTTCACCGCAACGGAAAACTTCATAACGCCGACAGGTGCCGGGATTACGATAAACGGGAGTGCGCATACAATAAACGATTCGGAGGTGCTGCAACTTGGCACGGCAGGAGCTTACACTGCAAGACTGACAAGGATCTCTTACCTGCCGATACAGCAGACGGTGACGCTCTATGTGTGTGGCCCCAATTCGGTAAGCCAGACTGTGCAAGGCCAGGCCGCAACAACCAACGTAACCACACCGCTTGCGACATCGCAAGGACTGGCGATCCTCTCCATGCCGCTCTTCACGTCGCTCGCGGCTGGAACCTCCGCAATGGCATCTATAGTTATCAGGGACAGCGGCAGGTACTCGCAGTCGATAAACGTGAGCATAGGCAGGCCATATTCAAATGATGCCACCCTATCCGTCAGCCACATCGACGCGCAGCCCGGAGAAAACAGCACGGTAAACCTGATCTTCTCTCCCGCTGCAAATTCCACACCGGGTACATACGTGGTGCCGCTGAACATATCGGTGAGCGGCAATGGCAGCGCGGCTTCGGATCCGACAGAGTACCTCACGTTTTACGTCTATAGGCCGCAACAGTCAACCCCTGACATACTAAACCAGCTTACCCTATTGGACAACGGCACACTCGCTGCCGGATTTGTAGAGATTGCGTCACCCGAATCCGTTGGGACAGGGAATTCTACCCTTTCCGTCCTGCTCCCTGCCGGGCTCGTTGGAGGCGCCTCAGACATATATGCATACGGCCTTCCGAACAACGTGACCGAGAAGGACGGTTTCTACTCGATAAACTGGCAAGTGCCAGCCATCCCCAAGGGAAGCCTTGAATACGCTTATTACAGGCTGTCCAGTCCTAATGTTGCAATGCTTTCGGAGAATATACAGGATCTCTTCCAGGAGAAGAGCGCGGCTTTATCGCCACAGGTGATCAGGATACTTAATGTGACACAGTCCGGGAAGCTTGAGAACGGAACCGAGAGGATTGTTGCGGACGTTTTGTATACCGGGACTTCGCCGCAGACGCTTCACCTTGCGCTCAGGGGGCCGCTGGGAGGCATAATAAACTCGAGCGTGCAGTCCGTCAATGCATCTCCGAACCAGATACTTACGCGCTCGTTTGACGTGGCGCCCAATGACTCAGCCGGCTCCGTATTCGTACTTTATATTTATTCACAGAGCGGATCGAACGCGACCTATCAGTTCTCACTCGCATCTGGACCCTCGGCAGAACTCGTCAAGAGCAGCCAGATGGCTAATGCGGCATCGCGGTACGCCCCCGTAGCGTTCGTGTTTTCAGTAATTGCAATAATAGGCTTTGTTCTGAGGAGAAGAGTTGGCAGGTACGTATACCGGAAGGGCAGGTCGTTCGAGATGGCAAGGATGCGGGATAGGATAAGAAAGGAGTGGTGAGATGAGAAAACCTTACAGCATAGTAGTGGCGTCGCAGAAAGGAGGAGTTGGCAAGACAAGCGTTGCGGTGAACCTCGCCGTCTCGCTCTCGTACGCAGGCTTCAGGACGCTGTTGGTTGATACGGACAGCATCA
>JAJYFQ010000031.1 GCA_021785375.1 Microcaldota archaeon
TTTTGTTTGTAATTTAGTTTTATTTCAAGAAAGGCGAGACGTCAGGACTTCGAATCTGCACGAAGCGCTAGATCTTCGTCTCCTGTCAAACTTTCGACTGAGATGATGCATAGATTTAAAAAGCTTACGATCGTCTGTATATCCGTGATATCAATGGCAAAGCAAGCAAGTAAGAACGTAGCTGGATTCGCACTGCAGTTCCTGAGCAGTCTCTTCTTTTTGGCTGTTGTGGCTGCACTCTACGGAAACGTAGGGACGAGTGCCGGAGTCTGGACACCTCTCTTGTACGCAGTATCAGTAGTGGCATCGGTAGTGCTCTTCCTGACGAGCTTCGCACAGCTCAGCGGGATGGCGGCAATGGCCTCGTACAAGGCAATGAGCGCAACAGTCTTCGCGGCTGTCTCACTGGTCGCACTGACCGTGGGCAACTCGACGCTCTTCGTCGCATCGCTGATAGGGCTGATCCTCGGACTCGTTGGAGCGGCATCTTCGATGGCAAGCAAGGCGTAAACGCCACTGCATTGAAAGCGACCAGTTGTTTGTTTTCTTTTCCTTTTTCCTTTTTATTGGCCCTTAGTTTCTGGTTTGTGGAGACCGGCACGACCATGCGTTCCTGATTACGCATAATCTAGGAATGCCTTCCAGGCAGGAACCAGCTTTATCTCCCTGCCCCCAAATTTCAGCTCCCCCTCCTCCCCGTTGTACACGAGCATGCCCCTCTCCGCCCTGAACCTTGACATGAAGTATTCAAGTGAGCTGATATCCTCCGGGGAGGCCTTGTCCGCCTTCTTTATCTCTATCGGCAGCAGTCCGCCCTCCGTGAGTATTATGTCCACCTCCCTTTTGTTGTCATTCCAGTAGTACTTCGAGTCGAACAGCCCGTTGACCTCGCACTCAAGGTTGAGCCTGCCAGTCCAGCCAAACATGAGCGAGAAGTGGTATGGATAGATGCGTTGCATCTTCCTTGATGTGGACCTGGTTGCGGGCCTGTATTTCTTTATCTTTCGTATAAGATACGAGAACTCCAGGTAGTAGACGTGCCTCAGGAGCGTCTTCTTGCTGATCTTCAGGTCGGCCGAGAGCTTGTCGTAGTTTACGTACATGCCCGGGGCATCGTAAAAGATGTTGATCAGGGTCGTGGCAAGCTCCTCGTTTATGTCCTTGAAGAGCGAGAGGTCGTCCCTCAGTATCTTGTCCACAACGTTCTCCTTTATGTAGCTCTTTATCAGCGACACCTCCTTGTACTTAACCAGCTCAGGGTACGGCTTCAGAAGGTACTCTCCAAACTCCCTCTTTATCTCATCGACCCAGAGCCTCTCCCTGCCCAACTCTATCCTGCTTCCGCTCATCTGGAGGTACTCGGCAAAGCTGAGCGGCTTTATGTTGACCTCAAAGTACCTGCCGGCGAGGTTCTTCATCGCCTCCTTCTCCAGATGGAAGCTGCTTGACCCGGATATCACGAACTTGGCCTTTGGAAGCCGGTCGTAGAGCAGTTTGAGCTTGTTGCTCCAGTCGGACAGCTTCTGGATCTCGTCAAGGAAGATGTATACCCTGCCATTCTCCCAGTCTGCACCGGACAACTCGCGGTATGTCTGAAGGATGGACAGCATCTCCTCCACCTTCTGGTCGAACGAGAAGTAGAGTATGCTCTTCGGGTCAATTCCTGAAGATATCAGGTGGTCTATCAGCTGGTATATGAGCACGCTCTTGCCGACCCTTCTAAGCCCGGAGACGATAGTGATCGGACGTACGGAGATCAGCCTCTTCAGCTCGCCGAACTGCACGCGCTTGTACGGGAGGGCCAGCTCCTTGCTCACCTTCCCCGACTTCCACCATGGATTGAGCAACTCCAATAGTTCCATGTTAGTTTCCATGTGGAAACTAATATATAAGCCTTTCGTTTCGAAAAGGAAACTAATAGGATAACGTAGTGGCAATCAAGATGCGAAGAAGCGACAAGGCGTGAACGATCCTGAGGCAATGGTTATATACGGCCAACTGACACGTACCATCAGGATATACTGGAGTGCAGATCATGGTAGTCACAAAGGGATTCTTCTCGCCTGGGAAGGGCAGGGAGATAGGAAGGATGGGGCTGCAGCCATACGACCAGCTTGCCCTCTGCCTTGTCGCGGTGGGGCACAAACCTGCCGCGCTGATACGTCCACCGCAAGATCCGCAGGCATTGTGGATGGGACTTGAGAGGCTAGGCCTTGCCGGGGAGCATACCGATGAGAATTACGTGGCCGTGGCACGGAGCGCAGAAGATGCAAACCGCCTAAGAGAGCTCCACCTAAGACTCTTGTCAGATCCGTCGGATAGAGAGATCGGCTACGCCCTCGGATCGGCACTTGGCTATCCTGAGCAGGCGCTATTGTCGTACAGGTCAGGAAACATATGGGATGCGTACATTGACGGGCTTGTGGGAAGGTGGGCTGAGGGCCATAAGATCTTGCGCCGCTCGGCTTATCTGATGCACGTGCCTGCAACGAACGTCAGGAATGGAAAGATCTCGTGGGCCGACGGCAGGTATGCCGAGAAGGCCATGCAGCTTGCAGCGTGGTTTGTGCCAGAAGCAGGCAGGCACATTGAACAGATGTTCTTCGCAGAGGTACAGGAACGTTATGAGAGGATTTTTGGGACTAGGGAACCTCAGACGCTCTGCGACGCGTGCATGAACGCGGTAAGGCCATGATATAGGGCATTTACAGCCCTCTTACGCGGTGCTGTTGTAATTGATCTTGAAGATCCTTGAGTCGCTGTTCGCATAGACCAGCTGCAGCGACGCGACGTTGTTGTCCCACGCGCACGAAGTGTAGCCGCAGAGGAAGAGGAACTTGAACATGTTGCTTTGGGAGAGGTACGGCGCCACGGCCATAGCCCCTGTCACGTTCGGAACTCCGGACGCATTTCTCGGGATAGACGAGTAGTTTATCAGTATCGTGTATCCCGACGTGGTGGAATTGATCCCCTGAACAGGAACGCCCTCGTAATTGCTCTCGTTGTGGAAGATCACTGAGTTGACCCCGAGCTTTCCTGTTGACCTTCCGGTGGTGAGGTCGACCGTGGCGAGGTACGGGACGATTGCGTGGCCGGAAGAACCGTTGAGTATGTAGATGTAGGCGCCGAGCCCTATGTTCCCGTTCACCGCCGGGCTCAGGAACTTGTAGACAACCGCGGACGAGTTCACGTTCGCGGAGAACGAGCCGAACTTTACGTAGGAGTAAGCGGCCATGTCCAGGTTGACCCCAGGAGTAGCGTTTGCCTCCTGGAAGATCCCGCTGGTCTCTACCATCCACGAGCTCCTGACGAGAAGGTAGCCGGGCCTGTCGCTCAGGTTGCCTGTCAGGAAGCCTGGATCGTCAGACTGGTTGAGGAGCCAGAGGGCAAAAGCATCGGCCTTGACGTAGTTCTGTGACCCTACGCTGTCTGTCACGCTCGTCCTGTTGGCCAGGCCCTCGACCACGCTGCCGTCGGGCCAGAGAGTGAGCACCACGGCGTTGCCCGGCGTGTTGTTCTTCATCCAGCTCATCGCGCTGAAGAACTGCTGGTTGAGCAGGTCCGCCTGCGAGAGGTTCGAGGTGAAGAGTACATTGTAGTACAGGAGCACGAATACCATCAGCACAATAGCCATCCCGTACCACTGGTTCATCTTGTAGATGTATTCCACAACAATGAGCGCCGCGAGAGAGATAACCATGATGGTATCGAAGAACATGATGGTCGGGTACTGCGAGATCGCAGGTTGCTGGATCAGGGCGTAGACGACAGAGAAGATGAGGATGGCTCCGCTCAGCATCAGGGCACCGCGCAGCGAGGCGTTGTAGAGCGCCTTGGCCGAGAGGAGCGCCAGCGCGGCGATTATGAGCAGAGCGCCGGCGATGACCGCCGACCCCTGCGAGTTGAGCAGAGGGGGAAGCACGTTGAGCGCCTGGGTGCCTATGCTCGCGCCGATGACCAGGACAAGGAGCAGAATAGTTATGGTTGACCTTATGCCCTCGTTGGTCCTGCTGTAAGCGATGAGCCAGTAGATGGTGTAGGCGCTCAGCATCGCAACGGGGATCGAGATCAGCGAGTTGAACCTTATCGCGTGCATCTGCAGGTATGCGGTCACGACGAAGTAGACGATGATGACCAGCATGGTGGGATTCACATCGAACCTGAACCTGGCGTTGCCTGAGACGATGCCGGATGAGTCGTAGACCTGCATGAACAGGTAGGGTATGAAGGAGAGGACCGTTATCAGGAAGAAGACGTTGACCCCTCCGACGTACGAGTAGAGGTATATCGCCAGGGTGGGCAGCGTGCTGTAGATATTCACCCCGAAGCTCGCGAAGAGGAATCCAGGGGTAGGTGGCTGCAGCTCCTGGATTGTGGCAGCGAACTGGTTCCCGCTGGTCTTGGCCACGTTGCTGTTCCCGCTGGTGGTGAACCCATTGTTGACAAGGACGGTGTTTATGAAAGAGCTACCGACAATGAGGACTATGACCGTCATCACTGCAGCGACGGCGAGCATGAGCGCGGCCCTTGACGCAGGACCGTGGAATTTCCACTTGACTATATCGACAATTGGTCCAGGCATAAGGTCCGTCCTGTTGGTCATGGCGTACGCTATGCCCCATCCTATGGCCATTGGCGCGAAGAGATAGAAGAACTGGGTGCCCATGAACGTCTGGCCCAGGGTCCAGCCGGTGTACTGGTAGAGAGAGGTAAGGGCAAACCAGAAGAGAGCCCCGATCAGCAGATACTTCAGGCTCTCCAGCATCTCGGATTTGCTGAAGACGAATGCAAATGCGAGTATCAAGAAGAATGATCCGACGTAGACGCCCACGGCGAAGGCGCCGCCGTTCCAGACGACGTTGCCGAGGCTCAGCATGAACCCTGAGAGAAGCCCGAATATGAGCTTCCTCGTTGGCGATGGGCTCCTGAAGACCTCAACGAATGCGATGAGCGATCCGAGCAGGAAGATCGTGATGAACCCGTCTCCCCTGTAGATCAGGGCGCTCGTCCTCGCCTCGTCTCCGCCGCTCAGCGCGACGAAGAACATGACCAGCGCGCCGAGCAGGTTGGACTTGCTGAGATACCTTATCAGGAGGAAGGAACCTATCACGTCGAGAACCCCGAAGAGAACAGGAACCAGCCTCTCCACGGAGTAGTACGAGATGCCGCTCCACGAGAGGAGCGCGTAAGGAAGCAGGGTAACCCAGTAGAGGCCTGCCGGCTCAGTCACCTGCGCAGGAGAGGGCCATCCGGATATGCTTAGCGTGTACGGCACCCTGAAGCCATTGGCAACCGCTGCCCTGATCACAGAGTAGTGGTAGAACCCGTCCGGCTCATAGAATCCGAAGAGCTTGAGCATCGGTACCCTGAAGTAGATCGTGAGCAGGATGGCGAGGATGGCCATCGCCATTATGAAGATCCCTGCAGGGCTCGTGATCCCGGAGATGGAGCTCCGACGCGCCGATGAGGGGCCGGTGGCCGGCGCCGGGGCTGCACTGCCTTGAGTCTGTGCCTGGCTTTGCTGATTAACGCTCATACCTTGGTCAGTCAAAAGAACCACATTTCCGCAAGCCCACAACAAGTTGCAGCCAGGAATATTTGTAGACTACCTCTCAAACAAAGGATATAAAGCTATTGATTTTGCGGCATGCGGAAGCGGGAAACTGTGACATCCGCCTCGGGCTACAATATTGATTTCTAAAGCCCGGGGCTTCCCTTTGGTCGGGATTGCCAGGTTCAAAGGTATGCTCTCGTTTCTACGGCCAGGCTTCCACACTCGTATTCGGATGCAGAGGGCCCGGTCTCCGCGAGCGTGACTTCCAGCATGAATGGGTGGGATTCCCGCTCATATGTATTAATAATCTTCTTCTGCCTGAATATCTCTGTTCATTGATGGCTGATCGCATGGAGGGAGAGGTAGGGGTCGTAGGACTGGGCAAGATGGGGAAGAACATCGCAATTCAACTGATGAAGAAGGGTTACAGGATCACAGTCTGGAACAGGTCTGAAGAGCCTGTTGGGGAGTTGAAGGGGATTGGGGCATCCGGATCAGGGTCTGTCGAGGAGCTTGTCGGGAAGCTCACGGCACCCAGGACCGTCTGGGTCATGCTCCCTGCCGGAGACGTGACCAACGAGATGATAGAGAGGCTCTCCGGACTTCTTCAGAAGGGAGACATAGTGATAGACGGTTCCAACTCCGAGTATAAGTACGCGGTGGAGCAGCACAAGGCTCTCGCGGCAAAGGGGATAGAATTCCTCGATGCGGGGTGCAGCGGCGGGCCCTCCGGGGCACTCAACGGCATGTCGATAATGGTAGGCGGGGAGAAGAGTGCCTTTGAGAAGAAGAGGAAACTCTTCGAGGATCTCAGCGTGAAAAACGGCTGCGCCTACATGGGAGGGCCCGGCACCGGACACTTCGTCAAGATGGTCCACAACGCGATCGAGTACGGCATGATGCAGTCGATTGCCGAAGGCATGGACCTTGTTGCCAACGGGCCATACAGGGACATAGACCTCAGGGAGGTGGCAAAGGTCTGGAACAACGGATCGGTTATCAGAGGGTATCTGATGGAACTGACAGGCAGGGCCATCGGGAAGGACTCGAAGCTCGAGTCGATAGAACCATACGTCGAGGATACCGGTGAGGGAAGATGGTCCGTGCAGAGCGCCGTGGAGCACGGCATACCGTTCACGTCGATAACCCACTCGCTCTACCAGAGGTTCTCGTCAAGATCCAAGTACAGATTCGGAGACAGGCTCCTCGCGGCACTGCGGCACGAGTTCGGGGGCCACGAGGTAAAGAAGAAGGGCGAAGAGTGATGGTCTACAATCTAGGCGCGGTGGGGTTCGGCCACTGGTTCAACCGCCTCTACGTCGGGCTCATGAGAAGCAATGAGTTCAGGCTCACAAAGATAGCCGGTGTCAGCGACGTAAATGGGAAGCTCGACAGGCTCAGGATGGTGGGACTCGGAGAGAGGGACTACTACAGGATAGACGAGAGCAAGCCCATACCGGAGAATTTCTACGAGGGCCTTGACGTTGTACACATCTCTGATCCCAACGAGTATCATGCGGAGCAGACGATAGAGGCGCTGAAGAGGGGCAAGTTCACGATAACGGAGAAGACCTGGGGCGTCAACAGGGAGGAGTTCAACAGAGTGGCCGAGTTCATAAGGTCAAACCGTCTGGAGAGCAAGGCGTACCTGCATCTCCACTACCTGCACAAGCAGCTGACGATGCAGCTTGAGTACCTCCTCGCGCGGTACACAGAGACGCACGGAAAGGTCACAGCGGTCTCATCGACCTTCTTCGAGGTCGAGAGCGACGAGGACCTCAGGAGGAAGAGATGGCTCTTCTCGCAGAGGAGCGGGGGCCTATTCATGGACTGGATACACCCTTTCGAGATAATGATAATAGGGGCAAGGGCCGGCATGGCTGAGATGAACGATGCGGACCTCTTCATGGTCAACGGGCAGTATGATGACAAGAA
>JAJYFQ010000032.1 GCA_021785375.1 Microcaldota archaeon
CCATCTTGTCCTCCTTGTACGTCCTTCCGAGCGCCGCGAACGAGAGGGCGAGGAAGAGCACCCCCGCGATCTGGATCGCTATATCGGCGATTACCGGCACAGTGAACTGGTTGAGCACGGAGAGGGCCTCCGTCTGGGCCTGCTGCGTTATCAGCGTCTGGTTTATCGAGCTGTTGAGCATGCCGTTTGCTCCTGCGGCGGTGGGATAGACTACAGCGAGCACATCTACGGTGATCAGGACCCCGATCGCAAGCATCACGACCATTCCGAGAAGCATCAGGAGCGAGCCATAGACTCCGAGCCTAGGTCCGTTACTTAGGTCCATCAAAATTCACGATTAATTATCGTGGCACTTATTATAAAAAGGTTGGCATAACAAGGGTCAGTCCGAATGGGCAGTGAGATCGTGGAGATCTGATATAGGCAATCGCCTAGAGCCAGCTCCCTATCCCTTTCTGGCCCCTGCCACTGCCCGCATCGGAGAGCTTGTCCGCATACTTCCCTATTCGCTCCTCTGAGAATCCGTGCTCGCGGCACATGAACTCGATAAGTCCTGCCTTGTCGGGCTTCTTGCCGCTGACAAGTCTGTTGAATTCTGGTGCTCCGATCTCCTCCGCTTCCGGCTTCTCGAAGAGCCTCTCCACTTCGACAGGGTCGGTGTCAAACTCCGCACCATACCTCCCCTTCACGTAACCAATGACATCATCGAGCGTCTTCGCGCCGCTCACGATCTTAAGCGCCGTCTTCGGACCAACCTTCTCGATCCCCGAGTTGAAGTCGGTTCCGACGAGCATGCCGAGCCATATCAACTGCTTCTGGTTTATGCCGAGGTGCTCGAGCAGGTCTTTTAGGAAGATCCTTTCGAGTTTCACGTCCACAGTTATGTTCCTCTTCGGTATCCTCCTCTTCCCGGTAAGGGTGAAGTTCCGTATCACCACGTCTGCGCCGAAGAGGAACGAGTCGTAGTCCTGGCTTGCGCTCGCATAGGCGAGGCCGCTCTTCACCATCTCCGCCGCTTGCGCCTCTCCCTCGCTAGGGGCCTGTATGTAAGGCACTCCCATCAGGTCGAGGAGCTGCTTTGCGCTCGCCACTATCTCCTTGTTTATCTTCGTGCTCGCAACGGCGTGCACCCTCGCCTCCTCGATCATGCCCTTCGCCTTCGCCTCCTCCCACTCCTTTGCCGCTGTGGCCCTCCTGCTCGCCCTCGCCTCGAGAGTCTTCTGTTTCAGGAGCGGCGGAATTCCGTCGAAGACGAAGACCGGATTGATCCTGTACCCTATCAGATTAGTGGTCCTGTAGAAGAGCCCTGAGAGATGGCTGGTAACGCGCCCTTTGGAATCCATGAGCGGCATGCCGTCCGGCTGCCTTATTATCGAGAGGAACTGATAGATAGTGTTGTACGCGTCAACCGCTATCGTCTTTCCTGAAAGGTCCTCGAATGCGATCTCCTTCTTGACCTCAGAGACGAACTTGCCAAGATCTACGGCCAAACGCACACCTCACTTCCTATCCTTCTTCATTACCGCGGCATCGCCAAGCGTAACCGGCCGGTCCCCTCCGTTCCTCTGGCCGCCGCCACCAGCGACACCCTGCTCGGTGAGCCGTATTCCAAGCTCCTTCTCGAGCTTCTTCCTCAGCGTCTCGGGAGGGAGCATCTCTCCCCTCTCTACCCTGGTGAGCGTGCTCTCCTTCTCGCTTATCTTTTCGGCGAGCACCTTCGCGGAAAGCCCCATGTTCTCCCTGGCGCTCCTTATCCTTCTCCCATAATCCGCCACTATCTCCGGCTCCTCTTCCCTCGCCTGTTTCTGGTACTGCCCTGCTCTCTCCTGCCTCTCCTCGATTATCCTGACTGGCTTCTTCCCTCTCGCGCAGCTTGCGCAGAGGTTCATCATAGCACCCTCAATCCCAACAACATAGACCGTGCCGGTTGGCCTTCCACAGATGTCGCAATCGTTCATGACCTCCACCTCGACCCGAAGTTACCGTACCATTTATTAGTGTATCATAATAATAAAAGTGTTGTAGTATCATGGCAAGGTCTACTTCTAAGAAGGGTGTATCGAAGAGTTTTCCGCTTCCGAAGAGAGCGAGAGCCCCGCTCGCACTGGTGACCTCGGCACTCTGCCTGCTCTCGCTGGTCTATATCATATCATATGCTCCTCAGATTGGCATCCTGTCGAAGCTCGCCATAGGTGTCATCTCGCTTCTTGTGGCCGGCCTTCTGATCACGCGCATTCTGGGCATTCTGGGAACCGGAGGGCTGTACATACTTAAGACGAGCAGGGGACTTGACTTCATCGATCATCTGTCAAAGAGGTACGCACGGTTCTGGACTGCCATGGTCGATTGGGGGCTCGTCCTAAGTTTTGGCGTGCTGACATACCTGTTCTTCAAGAAGCACGTTAGCAGGAAGATGCTTGTCCTGGGGATAATCTCCATACTTGTCATGCAGGTCTTCATCCTTCCATACATCATTCTTGCGCTAAACCTCATAAGCACCCCGCAGTTCTCAATACAGCAGAGCAGCTCCTACGTGCCGTCCTCTTCTTTTGCACAATACCTCCAGTATGCCTTTTACGCGGCCTCGCTGGTTGGGGGGTTCTCGCTCTACATACTGTCCGAACTGGTCTACGTTGCGGCAATAATAGTCCACGGAATCGCGGCGTTCATAATCGCAGCCCTGTCGCCACACGTGACTGTGGCCCAGGCAGCTGGCAACCTTCCTCCGCCTGCCGGCGTCCCCGTAGCGGTCGTTCCGTTCCTCGAACCAAGCATAGCCATACCGTTGATACTGTCACTGATACTTCTTGTCACGCTGCACGAGATATCCCACGGCGTAATAGCCAGGCAGTACGGAATAAGGCTGAAGTCAATAGGGACGTTCATATTCGGGATAATTCCCGGAGGCGCGTTCGTGGAGCCTGATGAGAAGAGCATAAACAAGCTTCCACGCGAGAAGCAGGACAAGATCTCGATAGCCGGGGTCTCCTTCAATTACCTGCTTACTCTGGTCTTCTTCGCGCTCATGGTATTCACATACTACTTCGTGCTGCCTGGCCTGACCGCGACACGGGTCTATGTCGAGGCCACCGTTCTCGGTTCCCCCGCATACAATACGATTCCCGCGGGAACAATAATACTCAGCTGGAACAACCACACGATCCACAACCTCACGGACCTGCAGGCGGCAGGGGCAATGGATAAACCCTACTCTCCTGTCAATATAGTCACGCCGAACACGACATACTCGGTACTTGCCGACGCATCGGGAAAGATCGGGGTCTATCTTGGGCTAAAGACAGTTCCAATAACCAACAGCGTACTCGGCGCGGCAGCAGACTTCCTCTACATCTTCTTTGCGCTCTCATTCATGTTGAACTTCTACGTCGCGATATTCAACATCCTGCCGCTTCCCCTGTTCGACGGATGGAGGATATACAAGCTGAGGATATCTGAGAAGAAGCTGCGGCTGATAACCATTCTTGCGCTGATCGTCTTCGTGCTCCTCTTCGTTCCGTGGATCTGGAGCCTCTAAAGGTCCGATGCTTTCAATTAGAGATTCTCTGCAACATAAGTGACCGCATTTCTTGAAAAGACTATTCCTGCCCCCTCTTCAGGAAGCTTGCCTTCGATCTTCATCTCCGGCCAGTTGGGATGATTGAACGGGGACCAGTAGACCTCCCTATGCGGCATCATGCCGAATACCCTTCCAGAAGGGTCCGCTATGCCTGCAATGCCATCTGCAGACCCGTTTGGGTTGGATGGGTGCTCCATTGTCGGCCTTCCCTGTCCGTCAGCATAAAACAGCACGTCCTGATTGCCCCTTCTAAGGCTCGCCAAGGTCTCCTCGCTTGCAGTGAATTTCCCCTCCCCGTGCCTTACGGGCAGGTAGATTCTATCGATTCCCCGTGTCCAGACGCAATTGGAGTTCTTGTTTGCAACAAGATGCACCCATCTGTCTTCGAATCTCCCGGAATCATTTCCTGCTAGGGTGGCTGTCTGCTTGGTGTAATCCCCGTCTATCGCCGGGAGAATGCCGGATTTTACTATCGCTTGGAAGCCATTGCATATGCCTATTATCAGCTTTCCGTTCTGTATGAACTTAATTATCTCAGGCCGCAGCCGGTTCCTTACTCTATTTGCCTGTATTATTCCTGCAGCAACATGATCCCCATCTATGAATCCACCCACGAAGTCGATTATATGGTATCCTCCTATTCGGGCCGGATCACGCATGAGCTCCTCGATGTGTATCTCATCCACTCTTGCCCCTACCTGCCTGTAGACGTATGTCGTTTCCTCATTCGAATTGAGGCCGTTTCCTATCGGTACCAATACTCTGGCTCTCATCACATATCACGCATCGCACTCTTCCACTCTGACTTTAGTGTGGTAAGGTCAATATCCACTATTGCATCTCCTCCGAGGCCCCTGATTGTTATCGATGCATCTTCGGTAACACGGCCCACTCTTCCAAATGCCAACCCGCTCACGACCTCTTCAAACTGGGCAGCTTTTTCAGGCGGCACTGTCACTATGAACCTGCTATTTGATTCGGAGAAGAGAAGTGTATCGTCCCTCTCCGCTTCCCTGGCCGGCACACTGCTTAGATCAATATCGACGCCCAGATTTCCTGCAAACGCAGACTGTACAATGCCTATTCCGAGTCCGCCTATGGTGGGCGTATGTGCGGAATGCACCAGTCCGGCTTCTGTTGCATGGCTCACTGCCTTGTATATGTCTCTTGCAGTTTCAGTATCCACCTTTGGAACCTTATTGCCCAAGTATGCTTCTCCTCTCTCCTGCTCGCCCCTGTAGGCATAGTACTCGGAGCCCCCCAGCTCATTCTTTGTCTCTCCTATGACATACACTATGTCTCCTGCCCTCTTGAGTCCTAGCGTCACTGTCTTGCTTACGTCATCGATCTTGGCCGCTGCGGAGAAGAGAAGTGTTGGAGGCACAGAGACCGTGCTCTCAACCTCCTTTCCATCCACATTGATCTTTCCCTTCCACACGTTCTTCATGCTGTCCTTACCTGACACGAGCGGCACCCCGTACGCAGTCGTAACATCGGCAAGGGCCTGGTTCGCCCGCACAAGCTGTCCCAGTTTGGCCTCCGCATCTTCTCCTTGAAGTGACGAGAGGTTCCAACAGAAATTATCGAGTGCTGCAAAAGGGTGCGCGGTGTCAGGCAGCTTTCCTCCTGCGGCAATGACTCTCCTCACTGCTTCATCTACTACGGAGGCTGCCATGTGGTAAGTGTCTATGTCAGAATAGCGCGGGTTTATCCCCATTGCAGTTATGAGTCCCTCCCTGCTCCCGTGTTCCACGAATGAGACCGTTGCATCCGCTGGGGTATCCTGCTCCCTTCCAACCAACGGTTTTATCACGCTCAGTCCTTTTACTTCGTGGTCATACTGCCTGATCTTACTCTCCTTTGATGAGACGTTGAGCCTTGTGAGAAGATCAACCAGTGTCATATTCATGTTAGCTGGTTGTTCGAATTGCGGCTCCTCCTCGCTGGCAGGGGACCATTTTGCATTGAGCCTCATTTGCGGCAGCCCTTCATGTAAAAAGTCCATATCAAGATGCACTACGACTTCTCCTCCATATGTGGCGGTGAATTTTCCGCTTGAGGCGAAGCTACCCAAGGCGGTTGCTTCAACGCCCATCTCTTTTGCCAGCTTCATGAATTCGCTAATCATCTTAGGATCCACTGCAATGCTCATTCGTTCCTGGGATTCAGAAACGAGTATCTCCCACGGGTTGAGCCCCTGGTACTTCAGCGGCGCCTTCTTAAGGTCGAACGTGCAGCCGTTGCTCTCTCGCGCCATCTCTCCTATTGACGATGCAAGCCCTCCTGCGCCATTGTCGGTTATTCCGCGATACAGCCCGCGATTCCTCGCCTCGATCAGAAAGTCGGTCATCTTTCTCTGCGTTATCGGATCTCCTATCTGCACTGCCTGCACCGGGGAGTCCTTGCTGAGCTCGACAGAAGAGAACGTTGCACCATGTATGCCGTCCTTCCCTATCCTTCCACCTAACATCACCACAACGTCACCCGGATTCACGCTCTTCTTCTCTGAAGGATCCCCGTTTATGCTTGCCGGCAGCGTACCAAAAGTGCCACAAAAGACGAGAGGCCTGAACATGAACCGGTCGTCGAATATCTCCCTCCCCATTATCAAGGGGATTCCGCTCTGGTTTCCTCCTTCTATGACTCCAAGGTGCACGCCGTCCCTTATCCTTCTTGGATGCAGGAGCCGTTCCGGCAGATTTGCCGTGTAGAATGGATTTCCAAGGCAGTATGTGAATACATGGAGAATCGGTTTGGCCCCCTTGCCTGCCCCCAGGATGTCCCTGTCGACGCCAACTATTCCTGTCATCGCTCCTCCATACGGGTCGAGTGCCGATGGGCTGTTGTGCGTCTCTATCTTTAATGCTACGAGTATCCTGCCGTTAAACTTTATGATTCCGGCATTGTCATGGAATGCCGATACTACCCATCCGTATCCGTATGCAAGCCTCATGCTGGGTCCCTTTATGTACGTATTATAGAGGCTGTCTATGGTTGTTGCGGTACCGGTTGTCTCATCGATATAATTTATCTCCGCGTTCATTATCTTGTGCTTGCAGTGCTCCGATTGGGTCTGCGCAAAGAGTTCAAGTTCAAGATCCGTAGGCGTGCTCCAGAATCTCGGATCCATTCCGGCAGCCTTTCTTTCCGCAACAGTCTCGGGTCTCTTGAAATAGTCCCTGAAGATGGAGAGTTCCCCTGCCGTTAGTGCAAGAGTCCTGGCTCTGCTCAGTTCGTCCAAACCGTCGGCGTTCATATCAAGATTGCAGGCTTCGACAGTTATGCCTGCACTCCCGCTCACTATGGGGAGCTGAAAACTTGTGCCTGATAGCTCCTTGCCATCCAAAACGGTTACGTTTTCTATCACCTGGTTTGCCAACAGGCCGGTACCAACGCGCCTCAGCTCCTCTTTTGTCATCCCCGGGCCGCTTAACAAGTACTGTACGGATGTGAATACTCCCTCTCCTGTCCCGAGCGTTCTACCAAGCATCTCGGGAATTGCTATCCGTGCCACTGTGTTTCCAACATTGTCAGTGACTCCCGGTTTGAATCCCACCTCTATTGCGTAGTCAAATCTTGTGCCGTTGGAAAGTTGCTGAGTTATTGGGTCCACGAACAGGTCTCTTACCAGTATCTCGTGCTCTTCCTGGGTCAAAGCCGCATTTATGGTGTACACTTTCGCCTTCTTTACCAGATCTGGGGCCACTCCAAGACTGCGCATGTTCTCCCGCAGGGCAATCTCGGATGGATCCATCGCCATTGACTTTGAAGTTACCACTATTCTCCGAGGTTGCAGATAAACACCCAAAA
>JAJYFQ010000033.1 GCA_021785375.1 Microcaldota archaeon
AGACAGGAAATTTAATTCTTAACTTGATAATTTTTACTTCCTTCTTGCGACAACGAGCATGTTTGTGTCTGCTACGCTTACCTGCTTCATGTTGTACCCGCCGTATACCGCAAGGACCTCGAATCCAGATCTCTTGAGCATCGATGTCAGCTCTCCCGGTGAATATAGCGTTACATCTATGTCCTTTTTCCCTATCCTTGTCAAGTCGCCGCCTGCAGCCCTTCTAAAGAGGGTGTTGTGCAACGTCCAGACGCTCCCCCTTACCTCATGCTGCACTATCCTGACAATGCCGTTATCTGGCTCCTCCATGGACGGTGCACGCAGGCGTTCCTTGAAAGGCTCCCTGTTGTGCGTTTCTATTGCAAGGAAGCCGTCTTTTCTTAGCACGCGGTGAAACTCCGAAAAAGTCTCCATGTCCCCCGCTTTGCCATTGTAGCCTATTGATGTAAACAAATTAAGGACTACGTCAAAGAGGGGGCAGACCTCATTTCCGAATGGGAGCTTGCGCATATCACCAACCCTGTAGTGGTAGCTCCATTGTGGGTGTGCATTCTGCGCCATCCTTATGAAGTCAGAATCCAGATCTACGCCAATGACATTGAATTCCTGTTTCCTCAAGGCATCGTCATGCCTTCCAAGCCCGCACGGTACGTTCAGCACATTGCTGTATTGCTCGCCAAGCCTATGACCCCAGAGCCTTATTATTCCGCCAAGCGCGAACGCCTCTTCTTCCGCTCTCGCTTCCGCTAGTCTTGGAGTGATTGACCATATCGCAGCTCTCTCCATCGGCGCGAGTTTTCTCATCATCGCAATCTAGGATTAATGCAGCCGTTCTGATATAAAATGATTTCGGCAGGCAAGCCCATCACGCTGGTGTAGCTCCTCAGAGTGAGAGGACTATCCTGCAGCGGAGGCATGTAAGCGGAAGCATGACTGCGATTATTCCAAAGGGGCTTACCGCACCGCAACTTTCCGCAGCGCTCGATTATACAGAGCTCTCTATTATCTTCCTGCTCCTCTGGTCGAGCTCGGCTTTTATCGCCTCGAACACAGAGCCCTCCCTGTCTATCAGGACCAGCTTCGTCCCCATGTCCCTGACGCTCCTCCTCGTCTCTGTGATGACCTTCCTCTTCCCCTTGTCCGTATTCACGTACCACTCCATGCCGTCCCCGGTTATCTTGAGCCTGCTTATCTGCAGCACCCTTAGCTTGAAGTTGGTCACTGCAAGCGCATCCTTCAGCGCTGATGCTGATCTTCCCTTCAGCCTGTCGCTGTCGTTGACCAGCAGGATCGGCTTTCCCTGCCTGCTCTTGAAGATTATCACTTCTGGGTGTGATATCGGGAACGGCATCTGAGGAGTCAGCTCCTCGAACCTGTGCTTCCTGTATACGATATTGACAAGGCTCTGCCTGCTTCCGCGCGCCACGGTTATCTGTGTGGCGCTAGTTATGAACCTCGCCACCTTGTCATCGATCTTCTGCTGAGCTCCACTCTTAATGACCTTAGTGGACTTCGTCCTCATGAGGGCAGGCAGCTTCCCTTTCTTCTTGAGGAGCGCTTCCGGCGTTCCCTGCTCCACCACTGTCCCATTCTCCATCACGACCGCATAGTCCGCATCCCTTATCTCCTTTGCATCATGGGTGATGGATATGGATGTGCGGCTCTTCGTGAACTGCAATATTGTCTCCTCTACCTCGCTCGCGTTTATTGCATCGAGGTTGGATGTCACCTCGTCAAGTATCACTATATTTGGGTCAGTGAGTATCGCTCTCGCTATGGACAGCCTCTGCCTCTGTCCTCCAGACAGTGCGTATCCCTTCTCGCCTATGTTGGTGTCGTAGCTTATCGGCATGTTCATTATCTCAGTGTGTATCGATGCCTCTGTGCACGCGAGCATCAGCTTGAGCGGGTCAACCTCTTCCTGCGAGTAGTAAGACACGTTGTAAGCTACGCTGTTGTCGAACAGCACCGCTTCCTGTGGGACGTATGCTATCCCTCCCCTGAGGTTGTCGAGACCGAAGGTTGCGATGTTCTTGCCCCCGACCAGTATCTCGCCCTCCCTGAGCTCGTAAAGCCTGAGCAGCAGCTTCGCCAGAGTCGTCTTGCCAGATCCGCTCTTTCCTACGAATACGGCCTTTGTGCCCTCCCTTATCCTGAAGTTGACGTTCTTTATCGTCGGGAACGGATGTGTGTACTCGAATGAGACTCCCTTGAACTCTATGTCCCCGTGCGGGCTTGTGTGGTTCTCCGTCTTATGCACGAGCGCGGGAATCTTCTCATCGAGAATCTCCCTGAGCCTCTGCCCGGAGGTGATCGACTGCTGCACAAAGGGTATCACGTTGCCGAGCTGGTTTATCGGGTTGTAGAACATGGCGAGATATGCAATGAAGGATGAGATGATACCAAGCTGGATCGCTCCTGCTATCACGGAATGCCCGCCAACCCACCATATCGCAATCGTTGCAAGTGCGGTTATGAATCCAACCACGGGCCAATGGTACAGGTTGAGCTTCGTCAGGTCTATCTGCGAATTTAGGTACTTGCCGGTGACTTTGTCAAACTTCCCGCTCTCAAACTTCTCCTTGGAGGCTGCCTTTACTATTGTGTAGTTCGGCACTATGTCGGATATCACGGACGTCATGTCCGCGCTTCTCCTCCAGTTTCTGTAGTACATCACGTCTGCCCTCCTCCTGTACCTGATGACTAGGAAGACGACGAACGGCACAGGGATAAGCACATACACCGCAAGGGGCGGATACATGGAGAACAGTATCGTGCCTATGCCTAATATCGTGAGAACGTTGGTAACCACGGTAGGCAGCCCGAATGTCATAAGCCACTGCGTGTTTCCTGCGTCTGATATGAGCCTCGAGATTATCCTTCCTGTTGACATCTTGTCTATGAACGTCGGTGGCAGCCTTATCACGTGCGCGAAGAGCCTGTTCCTGATGTCCATGACTATCTTGTTCCCTGTCTTGTTCAGCACATAGCTCTGGAGCATGCCGAGCAGCATCGCGGCCGCTGATGCAGCAAGCAGCACCATTATCAAGATAGGGAACAGTGTCGGCGAATTGCCCGGGCTGAGTATCACGTTATCTATAAGCACCTTCAGCAGGTATGGCGGTATCAGGTTCACGAGAGCCACAACCAGCGAGAGCGAAAGCCCGAACAGCAGCGAGAACTTGTATTTCTTCCCAAAGCTGTACAGCCATATGAGCGTGTGCACCTTTCCTGGCTGCTCAAGCCGCTCATGGTCGAAGCTGACCCTTGTCCTGCCTCCTTTCGAGAAGTGCTCGTTTATCGCAGTTGCCAGCTTGCTGAAGTTCGATGCCCTTGACTTGGTGAAGTAGGCGAACTCCGTCTCCTTCCCCGACTTCTCCCTGACAATGAACTTGTTTATCCCAAAGCCGCTCTCAACGAACGCCCGCTCTATCCTGTTGAGGGGGCACCTCTCGACAAGGCGCTTCCCGTCCCAGACCGAAAGATCGCTTGCGGAAATCACTACGTTTTCTTCCTTCAGGTTCAGTTCGTGATCGAGGTCTGTCTTCAGCTCGACAATAGCCCTAGGCATCTTGGCAGGCCCTGCGGCTGTGGGTCGCTTCTCGCCATGCTCCGATGATGCTGCTATAGCTTTCATCCTCTCGACCTTCTATTTTCCAAACCGACTGCAAGTAATTCACTCCTTTTCCTGCTGCTTTTGTTTTTTTGCGTGCAAATCCATCAACAGCCTATCCTCTAAGCTATTGTATTTGCTCCTAGAGGGATTATGACATTACTAATACTTAAATCTTCTCCCTTTCCGTCGTAAAAGGTATGTTTATCGTCAAAAACCAATTGGACTGGAGACGTAAATTCCTGAATTTATGGAACGTCCTGCGCTGCAGGAGGAAGGCGGAAACAATACTTATATAAAACTAGGATTTAATAGATAACCGCAGCTTTTCTATATGTGTTATAAAAGGCAAGAAAGCGATATAGACGCAGGTAATGTTCGCATGATCCAATACAACAAGCTCTACGGTGGAAGATTCATCACCGTTGCGCTTTTCTCGATACTATCCATAGCGGGAATAGCATTCTCGGTCTATCTCTTCTACGTCGCGAACTCCTTCTACGCTTATCTGCTCGCTGCGTCGTTCACGGCACTCTCCATAATAGCGGGATTCTTCAACATCTACGCGTCCACGCTGTACTTCAAGTCCTACACATACGGGAAGCACTTCGAGAAGCTCAGGGCCAGCCTAAAGCCGATCTCGAGGTTCCCGAGCGTCGCGGTCGCGATACCTGTCTTCAACGAGGAACCTGCGATGGTCGAGGAGAACGTGAAGTCATTCAAGTCGCTTTCGTATCCGAAGAACAAGCTGAAGTTCTACCTTGTCGACGACTCGACAGACCCTGCAATAAGGAAGGGGCTCGAGGCAGTCGCGAAGAGGCAGGGCCTGGCGTACCTGCACAGGAACGAGAGGAAGGGATTCAAGGCCGGAGCCATCAACGAGATGGCGAAGGTATCGAAGGAGGAGTTAATAGCCATATTCGACTCTGATGAAACGCTTATCAACAACAGGTTCCTGCTTGACCTGCTCCCATATTTCGAAAACCAAAAGGTTTCGTACGTACAGACAGAGAAGAGATACAAGAAGGGGACCTTCTTCTCGGAGTCGATCGACATATTCGACGCCTTCTTCTTCAACTTCATACAGCCTGCGCGTGCGCTCAACAACACCGCGATATTCGCCGGGTCGTGCGGCCTGATAAGGAAGAGCGCGTTCGAAGACATAGGTGGATTCCCCGAATATATAATAGAGGATACATTCTTCTCGTTCGAATCCGACATGCACGGCTGGCAGAGCCTTTACGTCCCAGAGTGCTATGCGAAAGGGAGGCCTGTCTATACCTTCACCGAGCTTGCGAAGCAGCAGTGGCGCTATAACTACGGAGACACGCAGTTCCTCAGCTACTACTTCAAGAGGGGCGGATACAGGAAGATGAGCCCCCTCTCGAACGTTGAGTATACTGTCCATGGCTTCGGCCTAAACTACCTCTCGACAATACTGATACTTTTCACAGTAGTGTCTGCGCTTATCGTCTTCACTACTCTTCCATTCGCGCACGTTGACTTAAAGAGCCTAATACTGCAGAACCAGTGGGGCGTAGACCTCGAGACCCTTGGGTTCTTCGCGTTCACGCTATCGCTGCTTACTCCAGCGCTCCTCACAAGGGTGTACTTCGGCTCTTGGAAGAAGGGCTTCATGGTATTCCTGCTCAATTACGCGCTCGCCTTTGTCAGGGCGAAGGCGGCGGTCTCCACGCTCCTGAGGAGGAACCCTGCGATGAAGTGGAACAAGCACAAGGACAGCTTGGTTACGGAAAAGAGGATACTCACTGTCCTTAGCGACACGAAGATGGAGGTGGTGTTCGGCGTCTCGATGTTCACCCTCTCTCTTTTGGCTCTTTCACAGCTCAACCTGGCCGGCGGGGTCTGGCTGTTCTGGTATGGTATTTTATACTTCCTAGCTGCATTCTTCTTGTACAAATATGGATGAGTGAGTTGCGTGATATATATAAGGATCCACAATTCTGACAACGGCTCTGTTGTCGCCATGTGCGACAAGACCCTGATAGACAAGGTGCTGACAGAGGGAGAGGCGGTCATGGACATAAAGACCTATGCCTCTTTCTACAACGAGAAGCTTGTTGGAAAGGATGAAGCGAAGAAGTTGATAGGAGATGCTGACGATGTCTATTCTGCTAACATAGTCGGGAAAGAGTCGGTTGCGGTCGCGCTGGAGATGAAGATGATAGAGGAGGAGAACGTCCTCAGGATACAGGAAGTGCCTTACGCCCACGCATACAGAGTGGAATATCCAAAGTGATCCTTTGGAGAAGCCAGAGCTCATCCTAATCGCGATTTTAATCGGATTGTCTGCGTTCTCTCTCGCGCTTGCGTACAGCCAGCTCGGGCCTGGGTGGGACCTGATCGCACACTACCTCAACGGGAGAAGCCTCTCCAACCCCGCCTTCTACCAGTGCCTCCTGAACCCAGTCTGCAACCAATACAACCAGACCCCTCTGTTCTACTTCGAGTCATACAGGGCGCCGTTGGCAGAATTCACTCTCGCCGCACTGTACCTCGCATTTCAGGGAACCGCTGCTGTAGCCGCCTATCTTGCACTGCTGCTCGTAGCATACTTCCTCGTGATAAGGTTTGTTGCAAGAAAGCTGGAGGTCAGCGAACTGCTCTCGTACGCGTTCCTTATCAGCCCGGTCTTGCTGTATACGAGCATGGTCGCTGGCAGCGAGGAGATGATGTCGCTGCTCTTCCTGTTCGTTGCGATCGGGCTTCTCGCGAGGAGGAGCGTTTGGTTCGGGCTGTTCCTTGGACTTGCGACTCTCGGGAAATATCCGACTCTTGCGCTCGCTCCAATGCTGTTCCTGATGTTCAAGCCGAAGAAGATCCTATACGCATCAGCGCTATTCGCGGCTGCGATAGCGCCATGGCTTATCTTCAGCGCTGTGTTCTTCCAGAACGCGCTCATAAGCTATGAACTCTCGCTAGCGATAGCGCAGAACAACGCAGGTCCATTCTCGATAAACATCGGCTCATTAATCACAGTCGTATTATATCCAATCGTGATCGGAGCGTTTGCAGCACTCTTCGTCTACAAGAAGAGGAAGGCGATTGTGGAATCGGCAAGGAGGCATATACCGAAGAAGGACCTTATCTCGTGGATGCAGAAGGACAGCCGGCTCTACATTTACACGGTCCTCTTCGTGTTCTTCATCCTGTCGCTCATTGCAACGCTTGCAATAGCGCCCTACTATGACACCTTCACCCAGGTGCGTTATGGATACCTCCTCTTCGCATCGAGCAGCCTTATTGTGATAGTCGCAATAAACGACCTGAGGAAATATACGAAGAGGAACCTGCCCGCTGCATGCGGGGCGCTCTCTATCCTGCTCTTCGTGCTGCTGGTAGTCTACCTTGAGCTTTTCGCTGTGATCCCATCCATCAGCGCAACGAGTAGTATTTACAGCAGCGCGAAGTCGGAGCTGGCTGCCCTTGGATTCCAGGGGTGCAGGATAATGTCCAACGACTGGGTGTTGATGCTTTACAGGAGCGTGAGCGCATTCTCCCAGTTCGACAAGAACGTATCCTCGCTCAGCTATCCGGTCCTCGTCTTC
>JAJYFQ010000034.1 GCA_021785375.1 Microcaldota archaeon
CGAGGTCTGCAAGAAGCAGCTGGAGCGGCTCGGCAGTTATGGTATCGCTGCTCATCCTGAAGTTTCTCTTCATGTTCTCGGAACTAATCTGGAGCTTCTCCGCGATCCCGATGGCCCTTCTGACAGAGTAGTCAAACATGTCGAAGAGCTCCGGCGTATACCTCTGCGAAGCAGAATTTGTCAGGTCCCTTCCGTTCTCCGAGAGCTGGTCCATGTGCATCGTCACCATATGGCCAAGCGCCTTCTTCCACAGCGACTGTATATTCTCAAACCCTATGGGGTTCGCCTTGTGGGGCATCGTCGAGGACCTCGATATGTCCTTGCCTCTCGGAAGCCTGACCTCTCCGATCTCTGGCCTCATAAGATTCCTCATGTCATGGGCCCAGTTAGCAAGTATCCCGAAGTTGCTGACCGTGAAGTGAACAAGGTTTCCAAGTCGCTCAGGTTGCACTATCTGCGTCGATATGTCGGCAGGAACGGCATCCACCTGTGCCAGCACATCCCTCTCAAAACGTACGGGATCTGGTACAAAGAGCGATGATGCATTATAAGCTCCCACGGCCCCTGAGAACTTGCCGACAAGCCTCTCCGAGGCCCTTGACATCTCGACCATTCCGTCGCCTAGCCTGTCGACAAACCACGCCATGGAGAATCCGAAGGTCACTGGCTCGCCGTGCTGAAGGTGCGTCCTTCCTATCTGAAGAGTGCTGCTCTCCCCCTTCACTATATCTATCCACTCCCTCAGCAGCTTTGCGGTGTCCGGAATTATGACCTCATTGAATGCGTCACTGAACCTGACCGCGTTTGCCGTATCTATCGTATCGTATGACGTCGCCGCCTTGTGAATAGATGATTTCGCCTCTTCGCTTACTTTCTCCCTGAGTTTGTTTACCAGGGCTATTATGTCGTGGCGCTTCTTCTCCTCTTCCTCAGAGACCTCTTTCGAGTTTACCACCTCCGCGGCTCTGGCGAGCTCCGTGACAAAACTGGGTGGGACTATGCCTCTGAGAGCGAACGCCTTGACAATCCCCACTTCCACCAGTGCCTTATACCAGGTGAACGCCTCGTCGGAAAGGTACTGCCTCAGCTCAAGGACGTGGTACCTGTACTCACCTGGCGATGTAGAGGCAAAGTTTGGCTCTCTGCCCCTGTAAATCCTTGAAAGTAGGTCCTCCTTGCCAACAATATGCCTTACGCTCATCTCCACAACTCTGTAGGAATATAATTTTGCCCTTATTTAAACATTTACTTACAATTTAGTGTTGACGTAGAAGGGTGTCAGCAAATGTTATATTTTGTCAAGACTGCTGTGTTCTTCGAGGAGTCCTCACTTGATGAATTGAAGAGCGCCTCAAGCTTCAAGATAGTCGACAAGGAGCTCAACAACCTGATAATAGAGGCAGGTCCCGGGCTCCTGGAGAAGCTGAAGAGGAGAGACCTCACATTCATTCATTCCGCATTCAAAATCGATCTGAAGAGCAAGATATCTAAAGGAAGGTACCTGGACTCGCTTTATGCGCCGGTTCTGAAAGCCGTTAAGGCCGCGAAGATTGGCAAGAAAGAGGTTGTGGTGCTGGAGTGCTACGATATCAACAACAAGGAGGGATACTCAGCAAAGGACATAGAGGTGAATCTCGGAAAGCGCCTGATAAAAGACGGTTACACTGCCGACCTTATCAATCCATCCAAGAGAGTCTACATGGTGCTTCTGAACGGAAACTGCTATGTTGGCCATGAGAAGTTACTTGGTGGTGCCAGGAGAGCGGCCCTCGATCCCCTCCGGCATGCCGCGTACAGGGTAAGCAGGGCGGAGCTCAAGATAGAGCAGGCATTCAATGAGTTCAAGATCGATGGGGGCGGCATCGCGATCGATCTTGGCGCAGCGCCAGGGGGCTGGTCAGGATTCCTCGCAGCGAAGGGGTACAAGGTCATTGCCATAGACACTGCCGATCTAGACATGAAGTCACTCTCAAAGATGGGGATAAAGAAGGTCACTGTGGAGAAAAGCCCGAAGAACATTGCCAGGAGCCTCGGCAATGCCGATATCGTGCACTTGAAGTTAAGGTCTGCAGAGCCGCTGGCCATGCTGCGCGGTGTTAAGGCCAATCTTCTCGCCAATGACATGAACCTCGACTGCCGGACCTCGATAGGCGAGGCGATGAAGTACGCAAGGTTCCTGAAGCGCGGTGCCATCCTTATCCTGACCATAAAGTGCATAACGCGCAATGCGCCGCGGTACATAAAGGAGGCCAGGAAGCTGCTCAAGCCGAAGTTCAAGATAAAAGGCATAAAGGCGCTCCCGAGCAACAGGCAGGAGCTGACGCTGTACGCGGTATACAAGGGAAGATAGCGTAAGAAGAAGCAGTTGGTGTGCCGTAGCCCATCGGGCTGTAGATACGGGTACGGGCTTATTACTTTCCGGGCGTGAAGGGATTTATTATTTTGATGCCAGGAATCTTCCTGAAGTCCTTCTCATTCTCTGTTACTATTGTGTCTATCTCATTCTCTTTCATTGTCTCCGCTATCAGCGCATCCCAGATCTTCACTCCGTGTTTTGCTGATCCATTTGCCGCCCGTTTGACAGTTGCAGTCCTGTAATCCAGTTTTATCCAGCTTGATGCGTCTATGAAATCCGAGATTATTGCCCCCACTTCATCTCCAGACAGGGGGTCAGAAACGTGTTCCGTAAGCACATTGTACAGTTCTGCCAGCACCTGGCCCGACACAATGCCCTTTCCCCTGTTCGCCATAATATCCTGAACAAGCCCCAAGGCTACCTCGTGTTTATCGCGTTCGCTGCTGTCAAATGCGTACACCAGGATCGAAGTATCAAAAAACATCTCATCGTGCATGCCAGTCCTCCCTGCTGCCGAGTATCTTGCCGAGCCTGAACCCCTTGTTCATCTTCTCAAGCAGGCGCATATCCGCCTTTTTGCCCCTGGAAATCTCAAGTTCTCCCCTCTCGGAGTTCATGGCCTCCTTTATAGTCTCTGAGAAACTCCTCCGGCCCTTCCTCCTGCTAAGCTCCATATAGACCTCCTCTGATACCGAGATCTGTCTTGCCATCGTATCATCTATACATAATGTATATATATTCATATAAAAGGCTTGTGGTGAACTGTCCAACAAATAAGCAGTGGTGTGCCGTAGCCCCCCTTCTGTTTTAGATGGCATTCGACTAAGCGGCGTTTAAGCCTTGCATGCTCATTCGTGTGCGCATCGGCGCGTTTCATCCCCACCGGCACGCTCGTATTGTCATCGCTTGTGTGCCGCAGGGGTCTCGTTTCTGTTCCGAATCAGGCCTTGGGCCAGTCACACGTCTGCATGGGGAGAGCTTCCTCAGTCATGTTATTGACCGTGAGCCATCCGCACACCACTGTGTATGTTATTGCCGGATTTCCTATATAAACGCTTGGAAGTAGCACAAAATAACCAACATATATACAAAAATTGTAAAAATCTGCCCACATTTATTAAGGAGGAAACGCGTAAACTATAATGTGGTCGGATGAGAACCAAGGCGTCTGGATATCCTACTGATCAGTGCCATGCCTTCAGCCCAGCGAGCCTCAGAACCCATCACGCAGAGGTGGCCAGCGTGCGGGACCATCTCCATGCAGATTTTCCATTCGCAGACAGGGTTGTAGTCACCAACGCTGCGGGTGCACTTGTCGACCTGTACAACCAGAGGCGGCAGGATGCAGTCTCGCAGGAGGATTACGATGTCAGGTCCGCCGAGATAAAGGTTGCTGTGGGGCAGTCCCACGCCCTGGGAAACGAGAGGTACGACGCGCTGGTAAGCAGTATAATCGAAGATCCCGGATTCAGGATACACATGCACGGATCTGTCGAGCACGCACTCAGGGAGGTGGAGGAGTTCGTCAGCACCACGGATCCCAGGACGGTGCCGATCGAGGCAGAGCCTCGGATCAATGTGGCACAGGTTGAACAGCTCGGACATCCCGCACCGCTTGTCAGGATAAGGAGATAGTCACTTCAGGAAGCTCAGTATCTTGCCCCTGTCCTTCAGGCTCTTTACCACCAGATCGGCGCCGGCAGACTTAAGGTCGCTCTCAGGGTATCCCGCATTCGCGATGCCCACCGCCGCTATCCCCGCCTTCTTCGCAGCCCTTATAAGGTAAGGCGAGCTTGCAACCAGTGCAATCTCACTGCTCTGTATCCCGAGGTCCGACCGCGCCCTCTTTACCGCAGCGTTTACTATATCTACAGGCTCCTTCCCGTCGTTTCCGTAGGCGCCTGTCTTGAAGAACCCATGTATCGTTGTCTTCTCGGTCCTGAACTTCACGATCCTCTCCGCCTCTCCCGTCGCTATGCCTATCGTTACGTCCTTCTTCCAGATCTGGCCCAGCAGGTCCCTAGCGCCGTCAAGGAGGACCAGCCTGTCGTGCCCCGCTACGTTGTAATATGTGTAAAAGAGGTCCTCCATGTACCTGTTGAGCTTTGCCTTTATCTCATCCTCGGGCATCTTGTCGTGGCGCAGGATGTCCTCGGCAATGTTCTGCGATGTCTGGCCCTCATACCTCTTGAGGTCGGCCCGGATTATCCTCCCGTAAATGTTCCGTATCGACTCGGAGACGTACTCCGAGACATCCTTGCTGTCAACAACAAGCGTGTTGACAACGTCGAATAAAACCAATCTGTACATGCTCCAACCTCGTCTATCTCGCAAGCTCTATGTCTGCCTTCTTCACCGTATGCCTCTTTGCGTGCGCCGCCAGCTTCACGGCCTTCTTCGCTATCTGATACCCGAAGACGTTCAGGGCCCTTGCAAGCTCCGACGCCGCGGAGTCGCTGACCCTTCCTGCACCCGCATTCTTAAGTATCTTCTTCGCTGTAAGCTTTGTAATATATGGCATAGGAAACAGAATACATACGCAAAGAAGGTTAAAAAACATAGTGATTGGGATGGTGGTAAGGGACCTTGAATCCAGAGACCTCGAGGAGCTTGCAGACCTGATCAAGATGATATACTCCGAGCGGCCTTCCGCCATGTGGTTCGAGAGCCCGCCCGACAGCGAGGCGATAAAGAAGCTCTTCGAGTACAAGATAAACGGGATAGGCGAGGGTCGGGTCGTGGATGTCATATCCGAGGAGGAGAGGAGAATAATCGGCGAGTGCGAGGTAGTAAACCTGCCTGGCGGGGTGGGCTACCTCGGCATCCTTGTGAGGAAGGAGTTCCGCATGCGGGGCGTAGGAAGGTCGCTTCTCATCGCCGCATCGGAGAGGGCAAGGGAGCTGGGAACATCGAGGCTGAAGGTTGACGTAACTGAGGACAATCTAGACGCGATGTACTTCCTCACAAAGAACGGGTTCAGGAGGATGGCCGGTAGGGACCACTCCGTATCGATTAACGGCTCTCCATACAGGGTAATCACGCTTGAGAAGGAGCTCTGATGCTCAGCGCGTCCTGTTGTAGACGAAGAGCAGGCTTCCGTTCACCTGTGAGATCCCCGCATAGAGAGACTGATTGCTTGTTATTGCGGAGTAATTGACCAGCCAGGTCTTCGTGTAGTTTGCCCCACCAAAGAGGAACTTCGGATAATATGTTGCATGGACGACGGCGTTGCTGTAGCCGACCATGCTGACGTAAGACGTTATGGACTTGTTGCCAATGGAGTAGGATCTCACTATCGCCACCGGATAAGAGCCTATCGTGTAATTTGTGCCGCCGATGAGGCCGTACACAGTGCAGTTCTTCGTGTATATTGTGTCTGTCCTGTTGACGAATCCATACTTGGGGTAGTCGAATGAGTAGACTAGGTATGTCGGGCAAGGCGTGGTTGGGTTGTTGATGAATGACGCAACAATGTGCCAGCTGCCCTGGAATTGCGACGGCGTAACGTTGGTTATGTTGATTACCGCATCCGGGTTGTGGCTTTGCAGATAGTTGGTGACGAGGGCAACAGCCTGCGGTTCAGTAACCGTGCCCTGGCTGAAGACCTTCTGGAATGCATAGTAGGCGCCAACCACTATGATTACGAGGACTACCGCAACAATGACCGCTTTTGAGAGCAAATCCATGCTGGTAGATACGAGAGAAAACAATAAAAGGGTTCCTGGCCTTCAGAGAGTTATGCCTTGACCTGCCTCCTTGCCGATACCGGCGCGTCGACCGCATAGTTACTTGCCCAGAGCCTCATCTCGTATGCAGGTAACCCGTAGGATGCCTCCATATAAGAGGTTCCGGACCTGTCGCGCAGCCACTCCACCACATCAAGTGCAGTCCTTCCCCTTATCACGACCTCCTCCCCGGTATCCCACTTCCTGATCTTCCAGTCCTCCCTGGTCTTAAGCTTCGGGTCTACATTTCCAGTGTGCATCAGGTGGGTAATTCTTGCCTTGGCATCGTCGACTGGCCGGTTTAGCGCGTTTAGCTCATAATTGTTTATTCTGTCCATACTGCTCGCCTTCCTGGCCATGCTTCTAATAGCTCTCCAGTAGTCAATCACTGCATAGTGAAGGGGGAGTATCTGGCGCCGTTCTGCCATCGCAACAGTAGTGTTACTTCCATCTCGCCTTGCTGCCTCAAAAACCGCAGCTAGAAGCTCATCTGTCTGTTTGCCTTCCACCTAAATCACTACCTTACGGTTATTGGGTTTTTCGCCTTATAAAGCTATTCTAAGAAATTAGAAAGTTCCTCTCATATATACGCTTATCCTTCTGCTTGACTGATGTCAATCCCTATGCCAAGATTTATTAAGGAAATTAGCTGCAATATCCTCATGCGATCGGGAAAGGGTAAGGGAATAACGATTGTTGCCCATTTCGACAAGAGCTGGGCAGGGGGCAGGAACAAGAAGAGGTACGCCACCAGACTGGGCAAGAACCTCATGAAACTGCTTGACAGCGAGAAGGTCATAGTGACTGATAAAGGGAACCGATTGGAGATAAATGCACATGAGAAGGCGGTAGGTACAGTAACCTCTGCATTGTCTAGGCTCTCCGGAATAGAGGCATACGAAGTCGCGTATGGCTCAAGGAGGGGCAGGATGGTTAAGGGTCTAGGCGGCCTGCCAAGCGGAACTACCTTAAAAGGCCCATCTAAAGGCA
>JAJYFQ010000035.1:0-3740 GCA_021785375.1 Microcaldota archaeon
GCTAAGGAGCAGCACAAGGCTGACGACCTGGGCATAATCAGGATGGCAGGAAGGGACATCAAGGGTAGTTACGGCATTATAGGGGCGCTGATGCAGATCAAGGGGATAGGGTACAACATGGCACACGCCCTCGCCCTGGCAGCCGAGAGGCAGCACGGGATAAAGACGGAGACTAAGATAGGAACGCTCAACGAGGAGCAGATGGCGAAGATCGAGGCGCTGATGAAGGATCCGCTCAAGGCTGGAGTGCCGGAATTCATGCTCAACAGGAGAAAGGACGTCGACACCGGGATAAACACCCACTTTGTCGGAACAGACCTGATCGTCTCAGTGAAGCAGGACATCGACCGGGACATACGCGCACAGACGTGGCGCGGATTCAGGCACATGTACGGACAGAAGGCAAGGGGGCAGAGGACGAGGTCGACAGGAAGAACAGGGGCTACGGTCGGAGTCACGAAGGCCAAGGTCGAGGCTGCCGCGAAGCCGGCCCCTGCCGGAAAGCCCGGGGCACCTGGAGCTGCCGCTCCTGCTGCCGGTGCCGCGCCAGCCGCTGCGCCTGCAGGCGCGCCTGCGGCCAAGCCTGCCGAGAAGCCTGCCGCAAAATGATCTAAGGTGATATTTCATGGGAGACCCGCGAAAGATAAGGAGGAAGTACGAAAAGACCAAGATGATGTGGAACCAGGAGAGAATCGACCAGGAGCACGGCATCAGGGACAAGTACGGGCTCAGCAACCTCAGGGAGCTCTGGAAGGCGACGACCGAGGTGGGAAAGATAAGGAGGAACGTTAGGGAAGTTCTCTCCGGAAGGTCCTCGACAGAGGTCGGAAGCCAGATAGTCGCGAGGCTTGCAAAGTACGGGATAGTCAAGCCCGACGCGACGCTCGACGACCTTCTTGTCGTTAGCCCCGAGGCAATACTTGAGAGAAGGCTGCAGTCGGTGGTCTACAGGAAGGGGATGTCGAAGAGCATAAGGCAGGCGCGCCAGCTGATCTCGCACGGATTCATCTCCGTGAACGGAAGGAAGATCAACGCGGCAGGATACCTCGTCACGAAGTCCGAGGAGGGAATGGTCTCATACTATAAGCCGATAAATCTCGATCACAACGCAAAGCAGGGTGCAACTGCGACCGGCGCATCGAAGGCGCCTGCGCCTGCAGTCGAAGAGAGGAAGGAGGAACCAAAAGGTGAATGATCATGGCAAGCCCGAAGACGAAGAAGGTAGCTGAACAGCAGGCGCAGAAGAAGGAGAGCAAGAAGGGGCTTGTCGCGTACGAGAACGTAGTCGCCGACATTCAGCAGAGGGTCAAGCCAAAAGGGACGAGATGGGGAGTCGCCCACGTATACTCGTCGAAGAACAACACGATAATCACGGTCACGGACCTCTCCGGTTCGGAGACCATAGCCATGGGAAGCGGCGGCATGGTCGTCGATGCAGGCCATGAGGGGGGATCGCCTTATGCGGCGATGCAGGCGACGTACAAGGTTGCCGCTAACGCACTCGAGAAGGGAGTGACGCATATCAACATAAAGATAAGGGCCCCGGGCGGACACAACTCCAAGACCCCCGGGCACGGCGCGCAGTCGGTGGTCAGGGCTCTCGCGAGGTCCGGATTCAAGATAGGGAGCATCGAGGACGTGACTCCGATCCCGACGGACACGACGAAGAGGCCGGGAGGCAGGAGAGGAAGGAGAGTATAAATCTCATTCCCGTTCATAATCAATGATGGCATGAGAGGCAGGTTTGACTACATCGTTGTCCTCGGATTCCTCACGGACCCAAAGAACAGGCTATACAGAATCCTCACATCAAGGCTCGACAAGACGGCCGAGCTCTACAAGGAAGGGGTGGCAGGGACAATCGTAGTCACTGGAGGCGGCAGGATGAAGAGCGTCGAAGTAACCGAGGCCCACGTCATGAAGCGCTATCTCATAAAGAAGGGCATAAAGCCAAACTCGATACTGATGGAACACGAGTCGCGCAATACGATAGGGAATGCATACTTCACGAAGAGAATGATCGACAGGAGGTCACGGGATCCCTCCCTGGTCGTCGTCACCAACGATTTCCACATGCCAAGATCTAGATTCATATTCAGGAAGATATTCGGCAACGATAGGAGGATGGCCTTTGTCGAGTCAAGGACATGGGACGGGAAGGTCTTAAGGAAGGCCGTCGCGTATGAGAAGGAGTCGATAAAGGATACGAAGAAGTATCTCCATGGGATAGACTTCAGGAGCAGCAACAAGAGCCTGGGGAAACACCTCGAAGCCTACAGAAAGAGGCCAATGCCAAGTGCGATGAAGAGAAGGATGTGGTACTAGATGGATGCGCAACCCGCGGGTCATGGGCAGGACGTACTTCCTCAAGAGCCGATACAAAAAAGAAGCGTGCTGAAAATACCCGTGGCGATAGGCATCGCCGCGCTATTGGCAATAACGGTTTATCTCGCCGCCGGTGTTGTATGGAACCCCAATGCGCCTGTCACCATCAACGGATCATACAACACGCCAACGCCAAGCGCAGCATCACCGGCGACGTCAAGCACCACCTCCACATCATCAAATGCAACGACTGCCGTATCGCCTTACGGCGTAGTGCCGGTACAGGGCTCTGCAGAGGACACGTCATGGAGCATCAACAGTCCGCATGGATACAACTCACTCGAAGTGGAGATCAGGCCCTATTACAACGCGTTCTCCGGCAATCAATCATACTACTACTCAATGACGGCAGGGTTTGTGCACGGGGGAGCGAACGGAACATACGCCGGCCTTCAGACGGACGGGATAATCAACGGCTCCGCTGTAGGAAAGATGCTGCTCTTCAGCGTATGGGGCGCCACCAACGGGATAAGCGTGCCAGGCGGTAGCGGTGTCGCATTCGGCGGAGAGGGCGTGGGGTACAGCGAGAGGCTCCCCTACGATTGGCAGGGAAATAACACCTACCTCCTAAGGATATACTACAAGAACTCCACGCAGGGAAGCAACCTGTGGGGGGCCTCGTTAACGGACATGGATACGAACCAGACCAGGCAGATAGGCTGGATATACGTGCCAATCTCGTATGGAAACCTGACCGACCCGGGAACGTTCCACGAGCTCTATGCGAATAATAACGATGCCGGGTGCAACCTGTTGAGTCCGAGCGAGGTCTCATTCACTAACATGACCGGAGGATACGGCAGGTTCCCTGCCACCTCATGGGATAACTATCACGATGCCAATGTATCCGGATGCTCGAACTATCTCTGGCTGCAGAACCTCACCGATGGCTACATAAGCGCATTCGGCGTGGAGAGGTGACTCCTTGCGGGAAAGGTGCAATACTTTTTATACCTTCTACGAGCAATACCTATCCTAATTATGCGAACGTAGTCTAGCCTGGTAGGACTCTGGCCTTCCAAGCCAAAAACCCGGGTTCAAATCCCGGCGTTCGCACCAAGTTTCCGTCATCCGATGCAGGCATTCGATGTCTATTTCTATAGCTCCCAGAGCGCGGAGAGCTACGCTCCGAGGATTTTCGTCCCTCCTCCCGGATGGATGTCTTTCAAGAGCGTGGCACTGGTCCCGGGCCGCACGGTGGAGATAAGCTCCGGCTATGATGGAAATACGATCAGCGCGTTATTTACACTCGAAAGCCCTGTATCCGCTGTGGATCCGGTGAAGTTGGCGGTCAGCGGTGACCTGCTGGACATTAAGCGTGCAAACGCCCGGGTTCCGGAAGTCGTCTGGGATAC
>JAJYFQ010000035.1:3750-7002 GCA_021785375.1 Microcaldota archaeon
GCATCAGGCATGATCGCATTCGGCGCCATGCTGTTCTACCTGGAGTTGCGATCAAAGGCTTTCAAGCTGCTCAGGAGGAATCAGCGGGGCAAGGAGAACGAGGCCTAATCATTGCTGTCTGACTGGCTCTTTCCCTCCTGCTTCTGCGCTGCCTTCTGCCGCTGCTGCATCTTGACCACGTCCTGGACGCCCATCACTCCCATCGGAGTGGGTATGCTGAAGCCCTTGTTATCAGTTGGTATGAATACCATCAGGTTCTTCCCGTTCAGGCTTATCTCATACATCATGTTCAGGGATCGCAGCTGCATTGCGAACATGTCGCTCTTGTACTTCTTCGCCGCATCAAGCATCTTGTCTGCCGCGAGGCTCTCAGCCTCTGCGAGTATGACCCTCGCGTCCTTCTCCCTCTCTGATGTAGCGACCCTGGCCATTGCGTCCTGGAGATCCTGCGGAATCTTTACGTCCCTGATCTCTACGGATGTGGCCTTGATTCCCCATATGGTGACCCTCTCCTGAATGAGCTGGTCTATGTCCCTGCCTATTATGTCACGGCCCGCAAGCATCTCTGAGAGTTCACTCTTGCCTATCACGTCCCTGAGTGCTGTCTGCGCTGCGAGCTGGACGGAGTTTATGTAGGACTGGACGTTGAGTATTGTCTGCTCCGGATTTGTGACCTGCCAGAAGAGTATCGCGTCAACGTTGACCGGAACGTTGTCCTTCGTCAGGGTCTGTTCCGCGCTGAACGTCGTGCTGATCACCCTCAGGTCTATCGAGTAAGGCGTGGCCTCTATTATGGGGAAGATGGTCACGAATCCCGGCCCAACCATTCCCTTGTACCTTCCTAGCCTCAGGACTGGCATCCGGTTCCACTCGCTTATCACGCGCACCGACATCGCGAGAAGTATGAAGAATGCGATTATCGCTGCAATAATGCCGTTAACATCTCCGGAAAGCGCCGAGACAAGAGCCCCGAAGACGATGGCGATTATTATGTCAACAATGAGCGCAGCACTCGAGCCCTTGTACTGCCTGACATTGGTACTTCCCATCTGAAGTGCCTTGTACTGCGAACCGCTGTCGCCCGCGCTCTGGTTCTTTGGATTCTGGCTTGCTGCCATGATATACCTCCGTATCTACATCAGTGCACAGCAATAAATATCTTGGCGTTACTCCGGCGCATCTGGGAAAGCCTTTTATATGGCTTCTCAGAATATTCGTAAGATATCATGCCTTCGCGAGGCCTCTCCTTCCGGAAGGGACTGCTTTCTATAAAGGATCTCACCACAAAGGAGATAACGTCGGTGCTCTCCGAGTCGGAGAGGATGCTCGAGATCTGCAGGAGCGGGAAGAAGGCCGATTACCTCAGCAACAAGATAATGGCCACGCTCTTCTTCGAGCCTAGCACGAGGACCAGGCTGAGTTTCGAGAGCGCAATGCAGCGCCTGGGAGGAGGGATAATAGGCTTTGCGGATCCGTCATCATCGTCAACGATGAAGGGCGAGAGCCTTGCAGACACAGTAAAGATAGTCTCGTCGTACTCTGACGTTATCGTGCTTCGGCATCCCAGGGAGGGCGCGGCAAATGAGGCAGCGAGATATGCGACCGTCCCGATAATAAATGCGGGAGACGGCGCGGGAGAGCATCCGACGCAGGCGCTCCTAGACCTCTTCACGATAAAGAAGGAGAAGGGAAGGCTGCAGGGGCTGAAGATCGCTGTTGTCGGTGACCTCAAGAACGGAAGGACCGTCCACTCCCTCGCGTACGCCCTCGCGCGCTTCGAGAACGATGTCACCTTCATAGCGCCGAAGCAGTTGCAGGTGCCCGGGAACATCGTCTCATCGCTCAACAGGGAGCACGGAAGTAGGGTGGAGACGAGCGAGTCTCTCGATGCTGCCAAGGATGCAGACGTGATATACATGACGAGGGTCCAGGAGGAGCGCTTCAAGAGCAGGGCGGAGTACGCGCAGTTCGCCAACTACTACAACATAAACAAGGGATTCCTCTCCCGTGCAAACGATGACGTGATAATCATGCACCCTCTCCCGCGTGTAAAGGAGATATCGCCGGAGGTCGACTCGATGAAGAACTCGGTCTATTTCAAGCAGGCATCGTACGGGGTGCCGGTCCGTATGGCGATACTGAAGATGATGCTTCTCTGATCCCGCCAAGTAAAACGATCTGTTCAAAGAGCATGTTTAAATATGCTGGGTGCACAGCTTTGAGTGGAGAGCCACGGCCTGCGTTACCGTTCGGCTTGACAGGAGGTGATGTGCATGGAGGCGCAGAGAGGCAGCAGGGTCACGGTTCGTGACATAGACGGTCTTTTCGACAAAGGGTACGCTGCAAGGGCGATGCTCCTGCTTGAGCTTAACCGACCCCTGGTGAGGCAGGCGGATGAGGAGGACAGCTCATTCATCTTCCGCGCAATAGACCTTGATGACGTTGGCCTTGCCATCCGGCTTCTCGAGCTTGGTGCCGATCCTAATGCTAGAAAGATGATCGAATTCAAGGTGGTCCCTCCGCTCGAGTTCGCAATAGCGGAGGGCAGCCGGGAGATGTGCAAGGCCCTCATAGACCGCGGCGCAGATCCGGGGGCGTTAGCATCGATTATGATATTAAACGATGAGGAGCCCAACGTGGCACACATCAGCTATCCCGTCATGGCTGTGCTGTTGGATAAGCCGGGCACCCTGGAGGTTCTTGTCTCATCCGGGGACTACTCCGTGTCTCAGCTCAACGAAGTGGCTGACATTGCTCGTTTCACCGGAAAGAACGGCTGCATGGCAATGATCACAGACTTCATGGGGTCAAGGGGCTATCCGCTGCACAAGGCTTCAGGCGACAACACCACCCCGATTGCAGAGTTCTTCAGGGTGCTCCAGATAAAGGAGGTCTCAAGATTCAACTAGCAGGGCCGATGGCCTCACACCAGCCGCAGCAAAATTGGGAATGATATGATGTCAGAGAGAACGCTCGGAATTACGGAAAAGATCCTGATGCTCCGCGGGATGTTCAGCCCGGAGGTATTCAGGAATGTTGTTAGGCCGATGCTCTACGCGAGAGTGAACAACGACCCGGAGCTCGTGCACGAGCTCACGATGAGGCTGATGTCGGAGAACGAGTCGGCGCTGAAGATGCTATCCGTGCTCTTTGCCCACAGGCAGGAACTCGCTGTCAAGGTTAACGGAAAGGAGATCATCCCTTTCGGGACGGCGGCTGGACTCGACAAGAACGGGGATGCGATGAAGTCGC
>JAJYFQ010000036.1 GCA_021785375.1 Microcaldota archaeon
GGGTTCTTCATCCCCTCCCACAAGATAAAGCCTGAGTTCAGGGTAAAGATGCAGGGAGTGATCCAGCGCCACATCGACAGCGCAATATCGTCAACGGTCAACCTCGCAAAGGAGACAACGGTCGAGCAGGTCGGACAGATCTACCTGCAGGCGTGGAAGGCTGGGTGCAAGGGAATCACCGTGTACAGGGAGGGATCAAGAGAGGGAATCCTTATCACCGATGAGGAGGCGAAGAAGAAGGAGGAGTCAAAGCAGTTGGCCTCTCCACAGGCGAGTTTTGCCATAGAGCCATGGAAGAGGACCAAGGTGCTCGTCGGCCAGACGATCAAGATAAGGATGCCCCAGGGCGCCCTCTACGTGACCGCAAACATGGACGAGCACGCCCACATAAGGGAGGTCTTCATCAACCTCGGGAAGACCGGGAGCGAGGAGAAGAGCTACTGCGAAGCGATAGGAAGGCTTATCAGCAAGTACCTCCAGGTGGGGGGCGACGTGAAGGAAGTGATCGACAGCCTGAAGGGCATAAAGTCCAACGCATCGATCTTCTGGGACCAGGGCATGAAGGTCTACAGCGTTCCTGACTCGATAGCCAAGGCTCTCGAGATCGTCAGCGGCATAACTAATCCGCTCTACGCATCATCGCTGAAGAGCTCCCCTGACAAGGTAATTACGACGGGGCAGCAGCTTCCCATCTCCGAAAAGGCCGTGGCCAAGGAGAACAAGGAGCCGGCGCACATGGAGGTCTGCACCTCGTGCGGGGAGCGTGCGGTCGTGCACGAGAACGGCTGCTATGTCTGCAAAGTCTGCGGGTACACCAAGTGCGATTGAAGCAAGGAAGAGCGCGGGTCTCCGCGCCTACGGTTAACGCTAACTAGGGATGAAGAAGATGCGATGTCCTTACTGCAAGTCGAACAACACGGAGGTCGTTGACTCACGGGATAGTGTAAATGCGGACAGCGTCAGGAGGAGAAGGGAGTGCACCGACTGCAAGGGAAGGTTCACCACCTACGAAAGGGTCGACCTTGCGGACATCTCCGTGGTGAAGAAGGATGGTACCAGACAGCCGTTCGACAGGAACAAGATACTCAACGGGATAATCTATGCGTGTGGAAAGAGGCCGATAAGCAGGGAGCAGATGGAGGCCATAGTCGACAGGATAGACGGGAAGATAAGGGCGAGTGGGATAAGGGAGATAGAGAGCAGGAAGATCGGTGACATGGTGGTCAAGGAGCTCTTCAAGCTCGACCCTGTGGCTTACATAAGGTTCGCGAGCGTCTACAACAACTTCGACTCGCCCGAGGAGTTCAGGCAGGCCATCGCATCGTTCAGGAAGAGGAGCACGGGAAAGAAGGGATGAAGAATGGGATCTTAAGAGAAAATGTATTAAAACCTTTTCGAAGTGTTGATAACCATGAGATTTTCCAGAAGACCAAACCCGCAAGAGTTGCGCATACTGCCAAGAGACAAGGGCATTGCGGTCAGGAGCGCCGAGAGCCACAACAGGCAGGACGAGCTCTGGGCGCTCAGAAGGCATAGGATGGCGGTTGCAAGATAGTGGCTTTATGCGGTTGTTCAAAAGGGCGAGGCCTTCACGTGATGATCAAGGGTTTATAGTGCGCCCCAGCCGTACGGAATTCCTGGGCCCGGATCTGTGCAACTCCGACAGGCTTATGGATCCGGAGAGCCGGAAGAGGCTCCAGGATGACCTGCGGAGACTGGCAAGAAATAGGGTGCACGATATCCCTTCCTCAGACAAGCGTCTTCTCGAAGAGCCAATAGGCCGATCTACCTAGTGACCACGGTGCACGAGTCCTTCTCCACGATCATCTCCTTCTCAGCCTGCGCTACCATTCCCTTCTTCTTCTCAACGAGAACCGGGAACGACTCTATCGCATCCGCGTACGCCAGTTCCGTCAGCGCCCTCCTTATGTTGAAGTCGCTCTCGAGCTTCAGCTCCTTCTGTATCCATCTGGTGGCGAACGGGAACGTCAGGTAGTGCTCGTCTATGAACGCGGCTATCTCCCTGGCGTAACTGGACCTTATCGATGGGGAACCAGTCTTCTGGAAAATCTCGATAGTCTCCCCATCGCCCACATATCCTGAACCATTGGTCATGAATGGCTCTATCGCGATAACCTGGCCCTCCTCGAGCTCTGTCGTGTCTCCGTTGTCGAAGTTCGGTATGAATACTCCTGCATGGAGGTTGTGCCTCTCGACTCCGTGGCCGCCGAGATTCCGTATCGGCTCGAATCCGCAGCTCTTGGCTATATTCTCGGTCTCCCTTCCTATCTCATTTACGGCCCGTCCTGCCTTTACCATCGAAATCGCGTTCTCAAGCGCCTTCTCTGTTGCCTCGATGAGCTTCGAATATTTTCCAGAGAGATCAATAGTAACGGCACAGTCTCCAAGGTACGTTCCCTTCCTTGCACCAACATCCAGTTTTACAACTGCCCCTTTTGGAACTACCGATGTGTCTCCGAAAGGCGATGTATAGTGCGCAGCCTGCTCGTTTACCGAGACGTTCACCGGGAACGCCATCTCGAATCCCTTCTCTTTCAGGTACTCCTCTACTGACTCTGCTATGTCTATGAGTCTCGCACCCTCCTTAACCAGGCCCTTCCCGTAATTGAGCGCATCGTACGATGCCTTTCCAATCTCCTTCAGAACGCTGTAGTCGTATTCATCCGTCTCTTCCATATGAATCAAAGCCTCTTCTGGGAGCCTCCCTGCACGAGCTCCTCCTCGCTATAGCCTAGCTCCTTAAGTATCTTTAATGTTGCAGGTAGCACCTGGTGCTTTATGTAGTAATCGGCATCGTAGTCATTTGCGAACTGCTCCAGCTCGGCCTTGTCCGATATCGAGCTTCCCTTCTTCGTTATCACGTAGCCGATTGTTGTTCCCTCCACCTCGGCCTTGTCCATGCCTCTCTCCACCGCCTTCCTAGCAGCGGCAAGTTCCGGAGAAGTTACGTCGTAGCTGTCCATCTTCTTCTTGAGCTGCGTGTATATCGCGAGATCCTTGATTGGAACCTTCCCGGACTTCAGCTCGGCAACTGTCTCCTTCACTATCGCTACCGCCTTCTGCTTGCTTCCTTCGTGGAGCACCGCCTCGAGAACCTTCTTCTGAGTGTTCCTCGCTACGAAGGACCAGTCCCTCCTTACGAGCTCAAAGCCCTTGATCTTTATGCGTCCTGACTCGGAGAGAAGTGCGTACTTCTTCTTCGCTCCCTTTCCCTCGCCACCTTTCTTGCCTACGAAGACCCCTCTCACGTAGAAGTCCTCAAGCTCGAGCTCCATAGATCCCGGAAGGGACTTGTTGACCGTCTTGAGGAATACCTCTGCATCCTCCTTCTTCTTGTCTCCAATAAGCAGAAACAAACTATCGGTGTCTCCGTACAGCACCTTGAATCCTGCCTTCTCCGCATCCTCCATTGCCTTGGTTATGTAGAATCTTCCGAAGGCAGTTACGCTTCCGGCGCAGCTCCTCTCGTACCATCTCGATCTCGCGTAACCGAGATATCCATAGAAGGAGTTCGCAAGGATCTTGAGCGCCTGCGACCTTGCTGCCAGCGTCTTGTTGTCCGGATCCTTCTTGTACGCCTTCTTCACCTCGCTCCTTCCCGCGACGAGCATCTCAAGCGCCTTAGGCACTATCCCAATTGGTCTCTTCTTGAACCGCACCCCATCAGGCGACTCGTAGTAATCCGTGCACCCCTTGCAGAGCGTCGACGGGTCTATGTTGTGCGCTATGATTATAGATGGGTACAGTCCGCGGAAGTCGAATACGGCTATGTTATCGTAGATCCCTGCCTCTGGTGTCTTCACGTAAGCTCCCTCGAACGGATTCGCCAGCCTGCTGTTTATCTCGGCATCCGAAGGCTTGTTCTGTATCAGCTCGTTGTTCTCCCTGGCGTACCTCATGAGGAGGTATTCGACGAGCTGTCCCGTTGTCGAGATCGTCGCCTCTCCCAGCGTGGTTCCAGCGACCTTCGTTATCTCTATCTCGAGAGGCATGAAGAACTCATAGAGCTTTTCAAGCGCCACAGAGTCACTGAGCGAGTAGTCAGCAAGCGTCTCTACGTCCTCCTTCGGGCCATCCCAGAGCTGCCATATGTTCGCCTTGTCAACGGTGAACTTCTCATCGCCAACTATGGACCTGTAGACCTCGCCAAGCTTGAAGTTGCTGATCTTCAGCAGCTTCTCCGAAGCTCCAACTATTGAGACGAACTTGGTAACATTGTAGACGTCGACATTTATCCTCCCCGGAATCTTCACTGCCTCTAGGAGCCCATGATGCTCTGGCTTCACCTCCTCCCCGTACCTAGTCATGTCGAAGTTGGCCTTGGTCTTCACTGCCCTCTTGATCAGGTATGGCAGATCGAAGTTGGACGAGTTGTATCCTGCTATCACGTCCGCATCGCTCTTCTTTATCGCATCGACGAACGCCTCGATCATCTCCTTCTCCGTCGGATAGTAGGCCACGAAGTCCCTGTCGATCTTCTTCGTTGCCAGAACCTTCCTCTCCCTTCCGTTCGCATAGCTGATCATGATCACCGGGTCGGTATCCGCATTGGGCATGACGCCTTTCGGGTTGTACGTCTCTATGTCGAAACAGACGTAGTTGAGAGTGAAGTCCTTCACGTCGTGCGGTGCTATGGAGTCAAGAATCAGCATCCCGTTTGTTTCGTGTGCCTCGGCCTTGACTCCGGAAAGGGGCGAGAGCCTCTTGTCTATCATGTACCTCTTCCAGAAGAGGATGTCATTCTCGTATACATCACCGAACTCCCTGAGATGGTCACTCATCCTGGTTATGTGTCTTGTGTTCGCAACCTCTATGATGAAGGCGGAGACCGGCTCCCCCTTGAGCTGAACCTCCGTCTTTCTCACCCCAAGGATCCCAACCTCCTCGCCGTTTGGGTCTACGATCTTTATCCCCCTAAGCGACTCCTCCTCGGTGTACTTACTCGAGGGCACCAGGTAGAAGTAGGGGTGAAAGGAAGTGTCAAGTAAGGTGAAGACATCCTTCCCCGACCTGAGGGTGAGCCTGATTGTGCTCCTGTTCTCTAGCGTGACGTAACCCGCATCTATCAATACGCCCTCTAGGGACAAGCCTTCCATGCACTCACTATAATTAGCCCGGCTTACCTAAGAGGTAACTCAGCGCTTACTGGTTCTCCGTGAGCTTTGCCCTTGAGAGTGGCAGCGGTGCCGCTACTCCTATCGAGTAAGCCACGAGCGTGCCCCTCGAGCCGCACTCGAAGTTGAGCAGGTTTATCACATCCTCGGCGAACTTGATCGGAAGGGTCTTCTTCTCCTTCCATGTAGCCGCTATCTCGTCGGCATCCTTCTTCTGCTCCTTCGAGATTATGTTGCCTATTATCTTTATGCTTCCAACTTCCTTCGCGCTGCTCTGCGCTCCTCCTTCGTAGACAGCCACAAAAGTAAACCCGACAGAAACGTTCTCCTTGTCAACCTTGACATCATCGAAGTTTATGTTGAACTTCATGTTGTTTATGGCTTCACGTGGATTTCTGTTAGCCTCTACCTTCGTAACTTCCAGTCCTGTTATCATAGAATCACTAAGGTAGTATACCCAATCAATGTTTATAAAGCTACCCTAAGGCCTGCCTGGGGAAGGGGCCGGAAGCAACAGCAATATCAATAAAGGACTAGGTACATACACATAGTACAAAGGGCATGTGGCGTAACTTGGATAGCGCATCGGGCTTCGGACCCGAGGGTTGCGGGTTCAAATCCCGTCATGCCCGTCAATGCTAGCGCTGTCGATCGGAGTTCAAATCTCCGGCTCCCCATCCTAGATGGGCCTTAAATGGTATTTAAGAGTTGAGTGACGTTTCGGTACTTCACTCGGAAGTTCCTGTGTGCCCGAACAATCCCATAAGAAATACGTAAATAGGTGCACATACACGTATATTTTCATGAATACGCCCCCTCATATCGGCTTAAGGAGACACAGGGACCCTGCAGTGCAACTTCAGCTCGACGGAAGACTTCATACCGCGGTCATCTTCTGGGATCAAACCGGAAACAGGGGTATAAGGGAAGCTTACAGAAAGGGTGCCAACATAGACGCATTGCACTACAACTCCTTAAACGATTCGTGGGATGGAAATCTGCATCTTGCAGTCAGGCATAGTCCAAAAGCGATAAAGATGCTCCTAAGGTTGGGGGTGGATACGGCCCTCCTGGACAGCAACAAAGCGACTGCGTCAGAGGTGGCGAGCAGCCTTGGAATGAAGAAGTATTCCAGAACGATAGATCGTTGGGACGGGAGCCTCAGACAGCGTATTGTCCACTTGCTTCATCCATTGCACAGGCCTGTCAGGTATCTTAACGCAAACTGAACTGGCGTATTCTGTTCCTGCACGTGCCCGATAAGATTATATCCCTTAATCGAGATCCTTCTGGTGGGATGATGGATGGCCGAAGCAAACGTCTTCAAGCGGGAGCAAAAGGAAGAGAGTCCAAAGATCTCGCTCCGTAAGGCCCTTGCAGGAGGGAGGGAGGAGAAGTCGAAGGCATACGATCTTCTTACCATCAGGCACGCGCTTAAGCATGATGTCCTGATAGTCGTTGATGTGCAGAAAGTCCCGGGGCTGGAAGGTTCTTCGGGGAAGATAATGTCGCTGCTCTCGGGATTCACCGGAATCATTGTTTTCTCCATTCTTCCGGGATCGGATATCGGAAGCAAGCTAAAAGAGATAGGTCACGGCAGCCACAGGGAATTCTTCCACACCGGCGACTCTGTCTTCACCGATGACCTCGTAAACTTCCTGAAGGAGAAGCATGCCGACAATGTCTATCTGGCAGGGATTTATCCCGGTTCATCGATCTCGAAGGTTGCAGCCGAGGGGGTTGGTCTCGGATTCGATGTCAAGGTTGTCGAGGATGCGTGCGCACCCCTGAACAGGAAC